>WRJP01000089.1 GCA_009778535.1 Propionibacteriaceae bacterium
GAGAGTTGTTTCACCTGTTCGGGGAGTGGTTTGACGTTGTCGGCCATGACTCCTAGGCCATCGGACAGTTGTGTCATTCCGTTTGAGAGTAGTTTTGTCTGTTCGGGGAGTGGTTTGACGTTGTCGGCCATGACTCCTAGGCCATCGGAGAGTTGTGTCATTCCGTTTGAGAGTTGTTTCACCTGTTCGGGGAGTGGTTTGACGTTGTCGGCCATGACTCCTAGGCCATCGGAGAGTTGTGTCATTCCGTTTGAGAGTAGTTTTGTCTGTTCGGGGAGTGGCCGAACCTGCTGTGACATAGTTGCCAGCCCAGAAGCGAGGCTGCGGCTGCCGGATACTAGCTGCCCCATGCCATCAACTGCCTCGTTTGCTCCCGCTGCTCCCTCCAGCAGCCCCTCGGAGAGTTCCTGTGACCCGTCCGCCAATTGCTTGGAACCGTCGGCTAGCTCTTGGTATTGGTCTTTCATCAAGTTGAAACCTAGGTACAACTGGTCGAGATAGCTTGATGTTAGCGTTTCGTTCAATGTCGTCGTAGCCGCTAAAGCGACAATTTTCCCAACCGCAGCATCAGCAATCCCAGAAATAGGTGAAGTTTCAATAGCGATAGTCGCCTTAGCCGCATCCTTGGCATCTTTGGAGAAAGACGTAGCCAGTTCGGAAAACTCTTTGGGTATCACGACCATTGCCGCATATTTCCCGTTCGTTAGACCTTCCCGCCCATCGTTGAGCGAGGTGAGCTTCCACTTCAAGTTTTCTTCGCGGTTTGAATCAATGAGGGCTGCGGTCATTTGACGACCCAGCGGAATATACTGCTCGTTTACGGTTACCGGCACGTCGAGGTTGACGATGGCAGCTTCCACGTTGTTCTTTAGCCGTGACGACGAGTCCCACCCTGCCCAGATGAAACCTCCAGCAATTAATACTGGAATCAAGAGCAGCAGTCCGATGCCTGCAAACTTCCTATTCACTTCTGCCTCCTACCTGCGCCATATCCAACCTTTGTTCCAATTGCAGAACCTTGTATTCGCCTGAGAACAGTTTTTTCGTATCCGTTCCAGGAGCCACACCAATAATCCAGGCGGCCAGCGACTCTCGCATTGCGTCACGTAATTGTTGCCGTTGCTTCGATTTTAGCTTTTCAGCTTCATCAATCAATACCACAGCAGCCTTGGGTGGAAACACTTTGCCAAAGTCGCTCGTGGAGTCGAGCAACAAACAGCGTCGTCGGACAACCGCTGCTTCGTGCGGTAGCACCGCGCCAGCAATACACGCTTCACCGCTGCTAAAACCGACATGCCCACTCAGCCCAAAAAACAGTGCTTTGCGGGCTTGGGAGCTACCTTCAATCAACAGCAATTCGCCTTCAGCTACGTTAAGTTCGAGGTCTGCGAAAAATACCTGTCCTGACACCTCCGCGCGCAAGCCGCGAGCCGCTACCAATTTCGAGCCTGCGAAGCTATTTTGTATTCTGACCTGCGCTGCCAGCGATTCACCCTCAATATCGAGGGTGGGAAGAATCCGATCTAACCATTTCGGCAGCCACCACGCCCGATCCCCGAGCAACTTCATTACTGCTGGTCCTAGTGTCATACGCACTAGGAAAGCATCTAGCCCCACTCCGACGGCCAAGCAGAAGGCGATGGGTTTTACCATGCCGCCGCTGGCAGGAACGAAGAATACGAACACACTGAACATGATGATCGCAGCGGAGATAACGACTTTCGCTGAATGGGTGAACCCGTCAACAACATAGTTTGGGTTTTTGTGGACGTACTCCTCACGCATGCGCGAGGTGAGGAACACTTCGTAATCCATGGCTAAACCAAAAAGGATGCCCATGCCGAAGACTGGCAGGAAGGAAATGACTGGTCTAGTTTCTGCCAAGTTGATCAGCCATGCCAAATGACCATCACTGAAAACCAGTGCAGTCGCACCGAAGGCGCCGCCGACGCTGAGCAGATACCCCAGGGCAGCTTTCAGCGGCACCCAAATGGAACGAAATACCATCATCAAAAGCAGAAACGACAGCCCCACGACGAAAAGCGCGAACGGCAGCATCGAGGACTGCAATCTGGTGGTCACGTCGATTGTTGCAACGGTGAAACCAGTCACGGCGGTTTCTACCCCAAGTCTTTGCTTCCACTGCGGCACTTTGGCAGAAATAGCTTGTGCCAAAGCGGTGGTTTGGGGGTCGTCTGGGCCTGTCGTCGGGATTATTTGTATCAACGCCGTGTCAGCATTCGCATTTGGAGTTGCCATCGACACCAGTCTCACTCCAGGCATAGCTTCAATATCGGCTTTTAAGCTGTCTACAACGGCGATGGGGTCGTCGGACTCGACGATATTGGCAGTGACGATGATAGGGCCATTGAAACCGACGCCGAAATGTTCGCTGACCATGTCGAAGGTGATTCTGTCCAGTTCTCCTGGTTCGGATTGGCCGGAATTCGGCAGCGCCAACTGTAAATGAGTCGTAGGCCAGGTCAACGCTCCCAGCCCTACCAACACTACTAAACAGGGCACCAGCGGCCATTTGGTGATGAGCTTGACCCACTTCTTGGATGGCTCCCAGCTTTTTTTCGTGACCTTAGGGCGTTTTGGGCACATTCGTGCGCCTAAAAACCCCAGCAAGGCGGGTAGAAATGTCACCGCTAGACAAACCATGAAAGCGACGGTGAGTGCTGCCAATACTCCCATGATCGTTAGGAAAGGTAGGTTGATTAGGCTTAGTCCGACCAAGGCGATGATTACGGTCAGTCCGGCAAATACCACCGCCGAGCCAGCAGTCCCCACGGCTCGTGCCGCGGATTCTTCTACGTCCATCCCGGTTGCAAGTTGATCGCGGTGGCGGGAGGCAATGAAAAGGCAGTAGTCGATGCCGACTGCCAGGCCTAACATCACAGCCAACATCAGAGTTGTGGCACTGACTGGTGTCACATTCGCAGTGATCACGACTACAGACACGCCGCACCCAACGCCGGTTAACGCGGTGACGACCGGTATTGCTCCGCCCAGCAGCGACCCCAAGGTAATGATCAAAACGATAATGGCAGCAACCAGTCCAAGCGCTTCCACCCAAGTCAGTTCTGGCATATGAATCGAGTAGACATTTCCGCCGATGTTAGCTTTTGCTCCCGGGAGATAGTCTGAAATCTTGTTGACCTGTGCTACCAGATCGGCGCGATCAACGTCGCTGAACGTAGATACAGATTCAAATATTCGTACTGAAGCCAGTGCGTATTTCCCATCGTCGCTTATCTGCCCCGAGGCTTGCTCTAAATATGGGGAAGTGATGCCTTTGACGTAGGGCAGCCGTTCCACCATTTCAAAGAAGGCTTTCACAGGTTCGATAACCGCCGGATCGTCCATCCGTTGTCCAAGTGGTGCCGTCAGAATGAGCTGTGCAGAGGCATCCGCTGCTTCGGGAAAAGTGACTGACAGTTGCGCCAAGGCGATCATTGAAGCAGCGCCGGGGATAGTGAAGTTGTCGTCAAACTCTTTGGGTGCAGCAAGAGCACCTACTCCGAGCACACCCAAAACTGCGAGCCAAGCCAGCACTACCCGTACTCGGTTCCGAAAACACGAACGAGCCAGCCGATAGAGAAATGATGACAACAGTGAACTCCTCACAGATTAGCTGTCAATTTTAACCACCTTTAGCTAGCCAATGCTTTGAAACTGATAACGATTGTGTCAATTCCGGCTGGTTGCCGCCAGTCTTAGAGAGGTTCTCGGCGAAACCAAAGAACCGGCCTTCACTGGTTGGCGAATTTCGTGGGTGGACGATGCGGGACAGCAGAACCGTTGGTATTGTGTCCGATAGTATTGTGTAGAAGTCCAAAACAGTGGGGGAATCCTGCTTGTGACAAGAATTAAGGAGATTTTCAATGACCGTCAAGGTTGGTATCAACGGCTTCGGAAGAATTGGCCGTAACTATTTTCGTGCTCTCCTTGCCGCAGGCGCAGACATCGACGTGGTTGCAGTTAACGACCTCACCGATAACAAGACGTTGGCGCATTTGGTGAAATATGACTCGATATTGGGTCGTTTTAACGGAACCGTCGAGTACAACGACGATGCACTCATCATCAATGGCAAGGAAATTAAGGCATTCGCTGAGCGTGATCCCGCGAATCTGCCCTGGGGCGATTTAGGAGTCCAGATCGTCATTGAATCCACTGGTTTCTTCACAGACGCCGAGAAAGCAAAGGCGCATATCACTGCTGGCGCGCAGAAAGTCATCATCTCTGCTCCGGCATCGAATGAGGACATAACCATCGTGATGGGGGTAAACGAATCCGCTTACGATGCGAGCGCACACAACATCATTTCTAATGCGTCTTGCACCACGAACTGCCTCGCGCCGTTAGCAAAGGCACTCAATGATGGAATCGGCATTGTCAAAGGTCTCATGACCACCATCCATGCCTACACTCAGGATCAGAACCTGCAAGATGCGCCGCACAAAGACCTACGTCGCGCTCGTGCCGCAGCTCTCAACGTCGTCCCGACTACAACCGGTGCCGCCAAAGCTGTCGCATTGGTGCTGCCAGAGTTGAAGGGCAAATTGGACGGTTACGCGCTGCGGGTTCCCACTCCGACGGGTTCGGTGACAGATTTGACGTTTGAAGCATCCCGCGAAACCTCAGTGGACGAGATCAACGCCATCGTCAAAGCGGCCGCAGAAGGTTCGTTAAAGGGCATCTTGGAATACAGTGAAGACCCGATCGTGTCCAAAGACATCGAGACCTATCCGGCTTCCAGCATTTTCGATGCTCCGCTGACGAAGGTCATCGGAAACCAGGTGAAGGTCGTTTCTTGGTACGACAATGAGTGGGGTTATTCCAACCGGCTTGTCGATCTGACTGTAATGGTGGGCTCCAAGCTGTGACCCTATGATGGGGAAGTTGTCACTTGCTTGATTAGCGCTCCACCGCTGTCAGGCAAGCGACTCTTGGGTGTTGCCTGCGTTTTAGCGAAAACGTGGGGACAACAACTATTGAACGTGACTAAAAGTGCCAGAAGGAAAGGTAATCATGAAAAAACTAAGTGACCTTGGAGCTATCGCCGGGAAGCGGGTTCTGCTCCGTTGCGATTTCAATGTTCCGATAGATAACGGAGAAATCACCGATGCTGGCCGTATCAAGGCTGCGATACCGACTATTTCGTGGTTACGGGATAATGGGGCAAAAGTCGTAATCATGTCGCACCTCGGACGTCCCCAAGGTGAAGTGGTTGCGAAGTATTCGCTGGCACCGGTCGCCAAGCTGTTGGGTGAGTTGTTGGGTGCGAAAGTACGGCTTGCTGCTGATGTCGTTGGAGAGAGCGCAAAATCAACGGTTGCTGAGCTTCCTGATGGTGGGGTTGCGCTGTTGGAGAACGTGCGTTTCGAGCCTGGCGAAGAATCTAAAGACGACGCAGCCCGTATGGAGCTAGCTACTAAATACGCTGAATTCGGCGATGCGTTTGTTTTGGACGGTTTTGGTGTTGCTCACCGAAAGCAGGCGTCGGTTTACGATATAGCAAAGTTGCTGCCCAGCGCGTCTGGCTTCTTGGTTCTTAAGGAAGTTGAGGTGTTGAAGCGTCTTACTGAAAATCCGGAACGGCCATATGTTGTTGTGCTGGGAGGGGCGAAGGTAGCCGACAAGTTGGCAGTCATTGACAATCTCTTGAAGACTGCGGACACCCTAATCATTGGCGGCGGGATGGCTTACACCTTCCTCAAGAGCCAAGGAAAAGACGTCGGCAACTCGCTGCTCGATGCCGAAAAATTAGACGTGGTCGCAAGCTACCTTGAGCAAGCTAAGGCCAGTGGGAAGAAAATCCTGCTGCCAGTTGACGTTGTCATTTCAAAAGAATTCAGCCCCGATGGACCGATCAAGGTCGTCGATGTAGATTCGATCCCCTCTGATTGGATGGGGTTGGATATTGGTTCGGAAACTGCTGCGCTCTATGCGGCCGAGATTGCCGCTGCAAAGACGGTTTTCTGGAATGGACCCATGGGCGTTTTTGAGATGGAACTGTTCTCCAAAGGCACCTACGAAATGGCAAAGGCTTTGGCTGAATCTGACAGCTTCAATGTTGTCGGCGGCGGGGATTCAGCAGCAGCAGTGCGGATGCTGGGTTTCGCTGAGAATCAATTCAGTCACATTTCTACTGGAGGGGGAGCTTCGTTGGAGTTCCTTGAAGGCAAAGCGCTTCCTGGGATTGAAGTAGTGGAGGGCTGACATGGCACGAACCCCGTTGCTGGCTGGCAATTGGAAGATGAATCTCAACCACATCGAAGCTACTGGTCTGGTCGAACAACTGGCATGGACGCTCAAGGATGTGAAGTATGAGAGAGAATTCTCCGAGGCGGCGCTGATTGTTCCGTTCACGAACATTCGCAGCGTGCAAACCGTGATTGAGGGCGACCGGCTCCCACTGCGATACGGTGCCCAGGATGTTTCTGCCCACGATGCGGGTGCTTTCACGGGGGAAATCTCGGCAGGGATGTTAGCGAAGTTGAAATGTTCCTACGTAGTTGTTGGGCATTCCGAGCGTCGGGAATATCATGACGAGTCCAATGAACTGATAAATGCCAAAGCCAAGAAAGTGATCGAAGCTGGTATGACTCCCATCATTTGTGTGGGAGAAGTCTTGGAGATTCGCAAAGCCGGAGATCAAGTTTCGCATGTGCTGGCACAGACAAAGGGAGTGCTTGCGGGGATTCCCAGCGAGCAAGTAGCAAAACTTGTGATCGCATACGAGCCGGTGTGGGCGATTGGCACTGGTGAAGTGGCGACCCCTGCCGATGCGCAGGAGGTATGCGGCGCGATACGAAGTTACGTACGTGAGGTATTTGGCGATGAAGCAGCCGACGGAGTTCGGATTCAGTACGGCGGGTCAGTAACCGCTGCGAATGTGGTCGATATAATGGCGCAGCCCGATGTTGACGGGGCTTTGGTCGGAGGAGCCAGCCTAAAGGCTGAGGAATTCGCAAAGATCGTCATGTTCTATCGTGCTGTGCGTTAGGAGTGCGGCAACTGGGTGATAGTTGCGATAAACTGCCCTGAGCCTGTCGAAGAAAGCTACTGCGTGCTAGCGCACGGTTTTCTTACGGATTGGTTCAAACCGGAGTGGTGGAATTGGCAGACACGCAGGATTTAGGTTCCTGTGCCGCAAGGCGTGAGGGTTCAAGTCCCTTCTCCGGTACTGACGAAAAACTGTGGTTGGCGGTTATCGACAAGGTCACGGTCGGCAGGGACGGCACGATGGTATTCCGTTTCCGCAACGGTGTGGAAATAGCAGCGTAAAATGGGATTGCTCAACGGCTCGCTTCGGCGGGCTGTTTTTATCGCTTTGATTTTCCTCTTTTCCGATAATGCACAGAGTTGTACTTAACCGCTCTTTGCATTTCACTTAAAAATCCACTCGGATTCCGGCTTTG
>WRJP01000090.1 GCA_009778535.1 Propionibacteriaceae bacterium
AAACCGCTAGCCAAAATCGCATCGTCTGGACCTGAGCAGCGGTACAACGTTGGGTCAAATTCGGGTCAGCTCAGCTACCAACTTGTCGCAGACGACCCCTGGTGGGCAAGGTGGCAATTGGCGGGGTTACTGGTACTGATCGTTTTAGCGCTGCCTGGAGTACAGCCTCGCGTTCGGGAAACGGGCAGGAGACGGGCAAAAGCACAGTCGCAGAAAATAGAATCAGAAGACGACTTTGACGACCTGCTGCCGCGGCGAGCGATAGGAGCGGACGTTTGAAACGATTGTTAATCCCATTCCTTGCCCTTTTATTCGGTGCAGGTGGTCTGTGGGGGAGTTCTCTCATCCCCGCCGGTTCCCCGCCGCAACGTCCGCTTCCGGTATCCAAGGTCAAGGTGAGCAAGGTATGTGCCGCGCTGGAGACCGGAACCGCGAAGTGGCAGGTCGTGGCCGCTTCCAGAACAGGTGAGCTAATATCATCCGAACTTGGCGACGAACCTACTGATGCTCCTTCGCAATTGATTACGCTGTCCCAACCGCCGAATCCAATCCGAATCAGTGCGCCAAGAGACGACGATTTTGCCGGAATAACTTGGCTAGCCCAAGCCGACGGCCCCGAGCGCGGAATGTCAACAATCGCATGTTCTACTGCTAGTACCTCCTTGTGGTTCGTGGGGGCATTGCTCACAACTGACGCTTCCGCAGAGTTGAATTTGTACAACTCCGACAGCACCGATGCCATCGTCGATATGGCGATCTATGATGCCAATGGTCGCGTTCCTGCGCCTGGAGCTAGAGGCATCTATGTGAAGGCACGATCGTCCTACAGTGTTCCGCTGGCTGCTATGAGTACCGCTGCCAATCCCATTGCAGCATCGGCTTTCACCATTCATCTACAGACTTCACAAGGACGGATAGCTGCCACGCTGCGCCAGCACCATTGGGACAAAAATGCCCCGCGCAGTTCGGAATGGATACCGGCAACTGCGGAACCTGGTCTGAACGTCACCCTGCCTGGGATACCAGAAGGCGCTGGAACCCGTGAAGTCGTCATTGTAAATCCGAGTAATAGAACCGCAAGACTAAGTGTCGAATTTCTAGGGCCGGAAGATACTTCACTGTTGCCCGGAACTGAAGATGTGGAAGTTCCCGCTTTCACCACCCAGAGTTTTTCGCTCACAGATGCTATCGGAGAGCTTCCAGGCGCGCTGCGTTTGATTTCGCGGAATGCTGAGATTGCCGCCACGGTAAAAGTGAGTGCCGGAGAAAAAGTCGATCAGGGATTCGTCGCTGCGCCTTCCCAACTCGGAGAGCGAGGTTTTTGGGTATTGCCTGATACGACGAAAACAGCAGCAGTATTGCAAGTTGCAAATTCTGGCACGAACGAAGCGACAGCTATTTTGACCACTTCTGCCGATCTAAAGGAACAATCCCAGCAAGTCATCACCGTAGCACCTGGCACCACGGCCATTGTTGACTTGACAGCTGCGCCGCAAACCTTTTTGACGCTGACCACCCAGTCAGCTCAGTTGCAGGCAGCGGTGGCGTTCACTCGTAAAGTTGGGGATTTGGCTGCGGTGAGCGTGCTGCCGCTCGATGTGGACGATTCGGTAAGCGAGAAATTTACCCTTTCCGTAGACCCCCATGTTGGGAGTTGAGGCTCAGTCGGGCTCGATGTCGGGATTAAGTTCTGTTACCGAGTAGCCGGTAATGGCACTTAACTGCTCCACGAGTGTTAATAGCACCAGGTTCTCAAGGCTGTCCTGGTCTTGACAGCGGCGTTCGATGACCCTGCGGTAAAGCACGATTTGTCCCACATTTTGCGAAGTTGCCGACCTGGCGACTCCCAGCGGCACGCGGTTATCCCATCCGAGCTGTGGTGTAGGAACATCCTCAAAACCGACCTGAACTCCGATCAGAGCATCCGGGCAGTGCTGCGAAATTTGATCTAACGCCGACTCGATAGCCAAAGCGAAGCGAGCCGGTTTACTTTTCGATTTAGATAGCGGCGGTTTTTGCTGCAACGGGTCGCCAGCAACCAGCGGACCGCGCAGTCCGCGGTCATGTCGATCTCGACGGCTGGGCATTGGCAGTTCAACTCCTGAGTTCAGATATTCCCAAACGAGACATTAGATTCATCCGGATACTATCGACAAATAGCGAAATGTCCCAGTGGTGGGTGTAGCCCAGCCCAGCCGCGTCTTGGCTGGCAATAGTGTCGTCACTTCGGAATTCATGTTCGTCAATATCGACCTCGACGACGACTCCAGCGAAAATACCGCCTTCTTGGCTGGGAGTAACAAGTCTGGCTCCAGTCAGTCCGTGGTGGGTGCGAAGTTCCGACTCGTCATAGTGTCGCAGCAGCGAACGCTGATTTGGCTGCGGCGGGACGTATTCGGTTCGGGTGTCGAAAGTGATCGGATTTACAGCCCTTGTTGAGGCATCTCCCCAAGTCTGGCGGTAGCTACCGGCGACTTCGCTCTTGGTGGCGGTATTCCAAGAAACGATGGTGCCAGTGTCGGTTGGTGAAGTAGAAGCCGAGTAGCTGGTCTGGGAAAGAATCGTGTCGTTTAGACCCCAACCGATCAAGAAATCGACTCCTAGGCTGCGTTGTGTCGCCGCCTGGCATCCTGGCAGATAATACCCGAGCAGAAATCCGTTCAAGATCGAACCTTGGGAGTGGGAGAAGATGATAAACGGGGCAGACGTACGGTTGCAAAGAAAGTGTGTAAAGGCGGCGAAAATATCTTGCAGCACAGGTTGGGGTTGCTGATCCCAGAAGAATGTCATGGGGTCATTTCGCGTCTGGAAGTGGCCGCCGTTCACCTGGCGATATTTTGGCATCCAGACGTTCACAGCCAAATCTGCAAAGATCGGGGCGACTGCGATTTCGTTGAATTCGGCGTTTCCGTCAAGATATTCACGGTCTTGGGTGTCGACATAAACCGGCTTGTCGGCATCGAAAACGAAGGTCGGAGCGATGACAAAGACATCTGGAGCGTCGTCTAGGCGGTCGGCGCTAGGAGATAGAAACCAAAGGTTCGGATTGGAGTAATCCATGCCAGGAGTCTATCGCGTCCAGATGCTGAGCCGAAGACGCTGCGGCGCGAAGGATTCAAAGGCCAAGCGGTAAGAAATAGCTGTGCTCTTTACGGGAGTTCTCAGTAATTCCTCTGGTGTTCTACCGCAGAGTGAGTAAAGTTAATACAGACACCGTTTTACCTAGTGATTGGAAAATCAAATGGGGCTAATCAAAGCAGCAATGGGCGCCGTCGGAGGCACCTTAGCAGATCAGTGGATTGACTTCTTTTCAATGGATTCACTGCCCGCGGACGTATTAGTTGCGAAGGGGCAACGCTACACCGGAGGGCGCGGGTCTAACACAAAAGGCTCAGAAAACATCATCACCAATGGCTCAGGCATTGTGGTGGCAGAGGGTCAAGCCGCAGCGATTGTTGACAATGGAGTGATTGTCGAATTCTCTGCCGAACCTGGCCGTTATACCTACGACCAGTCAAGTGAACCTTCCATCTTTGGAGCCGGAAGTTTCTTCGATAACCTTGCTGAGGTTTTCAAGGCTGGACTCGACCGTTTCAAGCACGGTGGCGGAGTTAGCAAAGATCAACGCGTCTACTACTTCAACACCAAAGAAATCTTGGGAAACAAATATGGCACCCCAAATCCGGTGCCCTTTAGAGTTGTTGATGCGAATATCGGCCTCGATGTTGACATTTCGATTCGCTGCAACGGCGAGTTCTCCTACCGGTTGGCAAACCCGATCTTGTTCTTCCAGAACATTGCTGGAAACGTCAACCCAAACTACACTCGCGACCAGATGGATTCGCAGCTTAAGTCAGAGGTACTAACCGCACTGCAACCAGCATTTGCCAAGATTTCGGTGATGGGGATTCGCTATTCAGCGCTTCCGGCTCACACTGTCGAACTGTCGATGGCACTGAACGAAGCCCTGTCTTCGCAGTGGCAGCCGCGCGGACTGTCGATCGTCAATTTCGGTGTCAACTCGGTCACGGCTTCACCCGAAGATGAGCAACTGATCAAGGATCTGCAAAGAGCAGCCGTGCTGCGCGATCCCAACATGGCGGCAGCAACTCTCGCTTCAGCACAAGCCGATGCGATGCGTGATGCGGCCAACAACTCTGCCGGAGCTATGACTGGCTTCTTAGGCATGGGTATGGCACAAGGTGCTGGTGGCGCAAATCCGGCTCAGTTGTTCCAGCAGGGTCAGGCATATCCGGGCGGGATGCCGCAAAATGCCTATCCGGTAGCACCAGATGGTGGCTTCCCGTCGGCAAACCAGGGCGCTTGGGCACCTCCACCTGCCGCTGCTGTGCCGCCGCAGGCTCCGCAAGCTCCGCAGGTTCCGCCAATGACGCCAACTCAATATCCGCCAGCGGCTCCGCCGCAGGCTAACCCGATGCCTCCGGTCGCTCCATACGGCGAGCAGCCACCAGTAGCAAACCCAGCGTCAGTTGAGCCCATCGGAGTGCAGCCGATCGAGGTGCCGGTGGTGCAAGAGGTTGACCCTGCTACGATGCAAGCGCCGGAAGTTCCGGCTCCCGAGGTTCCGATTGTTCCGGATGCGGTGGAGTTGCCAGCCGAAACGCCAACTGTCGTATCTCCAGTTGACGCAGTGATAGATACAGTGTTGGCAGTGCCAACAACGGGGTATTGGGCGTGTGCGTGCGGCAAGCCTGACAACGTGGGCAACTTCTGTTCAAACTGTGGCGCGCCTCGTCCAGCATAGCGAGGCATCATGGCGCTGCTTGAATACAAGTGTCCAGGCTGCGGTGGCGCGATAGCGTTTGACGCCAACACGCAGCAATTGGTGTGCCCTTTTTGCGATACGACGATTGATGCTCAAGCCTTGCAACACAAAGATGCAGGGCTTGAGCAAGACATAACATCGGAAGCTATCGATTGGCAGTATTCAAATACGCAGTTTTCCGAACAAGAGCAGCAACAACTCGCTAGCTATGTATGCACCTCTTGTGGGGGAGAAATCATCGCCGATGTCACGACCGGTGCGACGACGTGTCCGTTCTGTGACAATCCGGTGGTGATGAGTTCCCAGTTCGCTGGCACTGTCAAACCGGACATGATCATTCCGTTCAAAATGGATAAGCAGAAGGCGGTCGCCAAACTCAAAGAGCACTATAAGGGCAAAAAACTGATACCTAAAGTGTTCAAAGATGAAAATCACCTTGAGGAAATCAAGGGGGTCTATGTGCCCTTCTGGCTTTTCGATACTGATATTTCCGGCCAGTATGCTTTCAACGCCACCAAGGTAAGATCCTGGAGCGATTCAAACTATCAATACACTGAAACTGAGCATTACAAAGTTATGCGTGGGGGGTCTATCAGCTTTGTGGGGGTTCCCGCCGATGGTTCCTCTAAGATGGACAATGCCTTGATGGAATCTATCGAACCCTACAACTATGCCGAGGTCGTGCCTTTCCAAACAGCGTATCTGCCAGGTTTCATGGCGAATAAATACGATGTCACTCCCGATGAAATGCTTCCTAGAGTGAATAAACGGCTTTCGGTGAGCACCACAGCCGCAGTTTCCAAGACGGTTCAAGGTTACGCCAGCGCAACACCGGCCGGATCGAAAGAACAAGTAACTAAACGAGATTTACATTACGCACTGCTACCAGTGTGGATATTGAACACTGTATGGAAAAATCAACGTTACGTGTTCGCGATGAACGGACAGACCGGAAAATTCGTCGGCGATTTACCGCTGGACACCGGCGCATATTGGCGTTGGCTGATACTGCTGTTCGTGGGCATCGTAGGTGGCGGCATCTTGTTGGTGACACTATTGGGGCTGATGTGATGATGAATATGCGCCGCAAAGGGTTGAAATGGCTACAACGCTTCGTCGCTGCCACGTTTTTGGGTCTGAGTTTTTCCTTTGCTGCTACCGGTTCGGCTGTAGCCGATGTCAACCGAGTTTTTGACGAAGATAACTTGCTTTCAACCACGCAGCGAGCCACCCTAAACGCCAAGCTGTCTGAAATCTCGGCAAAACACGATTTCGAATTAGTCGCTGCTAGTGTCGCTACGTTGGGAGGAAAGTCTGCTGATCTAGCCGCCTCAGATTTTTACGAAGCTACAGATTTTGGAGCAGATGGAGCTATCTTAATAATCTCGTTGAGTGAGCGGGAATTCGGGTTTGCTGCTCATGGTTTTGGCATGTACGCCTGCACTCTTGACTGTGAACAACTTCTATTCGACACGGTTCAGCCATTCCTGAGCGATGGACGTTATTTCGATGGCTATGTGGCTTGGGTAGATGCAATGGATCGCATGCTAGGCCTGGCACGAGAAGGAACTCCTTGGAGCAAGGCGCAGCAAGACAAAGAAGAAATGACTACCGTCGGCTATGTCATCTCGTTAATAACCGGAGCGATAACAGCTATCTTCATTCCTTCACGTTGGCGCAGTCAACTCAAATCGGTGAAGCCACAGCCCTCAGCAGACTTCTATGCTTCAAAAAACGGGTTCCAAGTATTGAATCACGCAGATACGTTCATAAATAGAACAGTGGCAAAGATTCCGATACCAAAACAAACGTCTTCAAGCTCAAGCGGTTTTTCCAGCGGCGGCGGCTTCAATTCGTCTGGCACCAGTTACTCTGGATTCAGCGGCAAGTTCTAACTTCCGCTTGTTGAGCTAGTAATCGCTGGTTGGGCGTTGCTGTAGCTCCCACTGATAAGGGTTGCCACGTTCTCGCGCTGTATTTCGGGCTTGCATTGAGTGCAGTTAGTAACAATTTGCTATAATGTGTTTTCAGTTTTGTTGCAAATTTTTTAAAAAAGAATCTGAAGCGCAAAAATCATCTTAAAATAACTCATCACATTTATCATCCATAAAACTTAAACAGTTTCTAAAAATTTTCAGCATAAAATTAATCGAAGATCAAGAAAATTGCTTAACTTTGAAATGTCAAATTATATCAGTTGAAAATTAAAAATTGAAAAAAAGAGTTGAAAATCAATGAAAGCGCTTGTTTTAGAAGAATATAACAAATTAGTTTACCGCGATGTGGAAGAACCGCAACCGACTGCGGACGAAGTCCTTATTCGTGTGAAAGCGTGCGGTATCTGCGGTAGCGATGTGCATGGGATGGATGGCAGTACCGGACGTCGGCAGCCGCCTGTCATCATGGGGCATGAGGCTTCGGGCGTAATTGTAAAAACCGGCGAGGGCGTGACGCGTTGGAAAGAAGGGGACAGGGTCACTTTCGATTCGACTGTTTATCCTCTCAACGATTGGTATACGCTCAAAGGTCGTTACAACCTCAGCGAAGGCCGCGAAGTGGTGGGCGTGTCGCCCAAAGAGTATAAACGGCATGGGGCTTTTGCAGAATATTTGACCGTACCACAACATATCCTTTACAAAAT
>WRJP01000091.1 GCA_009778535.1 Propionibacteriaceae bacterium
CTCGGAAGTATTGGCATCAGGTTCTTGGCCATCGGGAAGCATGGCTGCGAAGAAGAAGGTGTCATACCTCATTGGCGAGGATTCGGGGGTGAGCCAGTTTGACCGTAAGCCCAAAAGATCAGCGCGCAACGCCAAATCGTGTCGCCGCAATACCGCAGCAAAGCTCTCATCTGTGCGGGTGAGCCGCTTGCGTTCATCAGCCCATGATCCAGAATCAAGCTCGCACGCAACGCTCTGCGAATCAGAACCCGCAAATAACACACCTGTTTCTTCAAACACTTCCCGTATCGCTGCCACCACCAAACTGCGAGCTGTCACTTCATCGCAATTCATGCGCCGCGCCCAATAGCTAGCATCTGGCCCTATCCAACTCACGTCCAGATCGCAGTCACTTTCAGCTACCTGACCACCTGGGAATACCACCGCATTTGAAGCGAATGCCATAGTGCTTGCCCTCCGCAACATGAAAACTTCAACCTGCTGGTTGAATGAAGTAGCTACGCCCGATTCGCTCTTTTGGTACCGAAGCAGCATCACGGTAGCCGCTAAGCGCGGAGTCGCCGGCGAAGCAAATCTTGAAATACTCACGACGGCGCTGGTGGCGAAGGGCTAGGAGTTGGAGAACGCGGCACTACAGTGAGAGTCGCACCGGATGGTGTGGGCTGTCGTTTTTGTTCGGCGGCGGCGGTGCCGACTATTCGTTTAATAGCACGGTACCGAGATGCAGTTTCAGTGGCAGACAATTTGCCGGCCTTCCCACTCTTTGCACCTATCATGTACAGCTTGTGGCCACCATGACGGTCAACGGTTACTACCGACCATGTCATCTCAGCCACGCGAGCACCATCGGTGTCTTTTACAAGGTGGACATAGGCGACCAATCCAGTCTCTCTCAGTGGTTGAGTCATGTTAGAAATGAGATTGCCTAATGAGTACGCCACCCACATTCCGCGGCCACCGACCCCGCCAGGCACCTTGGCAATGGGCTGCACAACGTGGGGATGGCCACCAATAAAAGCATCGATTTCTCCAGTCTTTGCGATCGCCTTGACAAAATCTTGTTGCGCCGATGAAGGTTTCGTGACGTATTCGGGGCCGTAGTGAACGCTGAGCAGCACGATGTCAGCACCGGCCGCCCTTGCAGCTTTCGCGCGCTTTGTGATCTGTTTGACATTATTCTTCGCAACCGCCCACGGCTTGTCCTTCGGGAGTTGGAAACCATTGAAGCCGTAGGAAGTTGACAGATGCGCAATCGTCAACGTCTGATCGCCGCTTTCCAAGCGATATAACTGCGCTGCTTCAGCATCGGAGGCTGACAGAGCCATGCCAGAGTTCCCCATCTGATTCGCCGTTAATGCGTTTACTGTGGTCTTGACACCATCCCAGCCTTGATCGAGACTATGATTCGTCGCCGTCGCACAACCGTCCCAGCCAGTTTTCGCCAACCCGGGAATGATCTGGCTCGGAGCTGCAAATATTGGGTAAGTTCGGATGGGTTTGCCAGGTGGAGCCAGCGGTACCTCAAGTTGGCAGATCGCTACGTCCGCACCATTTATCCAGTCACTGATTGGGCTCAGCAACGGCACAAAGTTGTAACCCTTGGAAGTACGCGCAGAGTTATCCACCGCCGTGTGGAGCAACACATCACCGGCAAATGCAATTGTCGCAGTCATGGGTTCTGGCGGCAGCTTTGGTTCAACAGGCTCTGGTTCTTGCGGCTGCGGCGGTGCAAGATTAGCCCCGGGCACGGTTGTCGCGGCTAGCGGAATCAACAGCGGCAGTTCTGTAAAGGTTTTGGGAGAAGTTGGTGCAGCAAGCGTAGTTTCAACTGGCGTCGACTTTGGCTCAGCTCCGAAACTTGCCGTGGGCGAAACATACCCTGCTACCCCGATCAGCGACAGAGTTATCGCCGTCACACCTAGCAACCAGGTAAGGGAGAACTTGCTTCGCTGTGTCTTCATGATGTACCAAATCTACACTGTTGCGCCAACTATTTCAGACTCCAGTGAGCCATCCTGGAACGCAAATCGTCAAGGAAAAAATATCTTCTGCCGCTAGCAAGAATCGCTGCACTTTCCGAGGGTTGACTATATCTCCTGGCTACTCGTACTCCAGCAAAGAGGCAACGCGCGTCAGGGGTATCTTTGACTTGGAGATAGTAAAGCTGAAAGCTAACCGACGTTGGTGTCGAGTGGTTCCAGTTTCAACTCGTGCATGAAAGACCACAGTTTGGCGTTGTCATAGTCATGATTTATGGCGAAAATGATCGCGGCATCGCGTTTTAGTAAGGGATGTAGTCCGCCGCTACCGGTGATGGCCAACATGCGTTGTGTGGTTCGTAAATCAAGTTTCATTGCGATAGCAATGCTCAGGTAGTAGTCCCGGCCTCCGAGGCGGGTACCATCCAGAATTTGGTAGCCGTAGGTGCGTGAGATTCCAGCATCCCGGATCACATCTGCCCGCGCCAACTTGCGTTCCCGGAACTCCACATCAAAGAAATCTCGAACACTATCGCTGAGGAAACCACTACCAGCACCCAGTTCGGCAGGGAAGGTTTCCTGCTTGAGCAGGTTCATCATCTCCTGTGAATCAGGCGCTTTTTTGATCATCTAATCACCATGTCTGCTGCGAGCAGACCCGATAAAGTTATTGGTTACTTATACTAGTGTCCCAATCGAACTTTGTTAGCATTCGCCCGGTATGTACCTTGGTGAATTTTGGCAGTGCTCGGAAAACTCGGCTAGCTAATTTAGGAGGAATGGTGAGTGATTCAGTCGAATTCTTGAGTTCTTACCGCACTTCCATCAACCAGGCTGTGATGGATCATTGGCCGACGCATTGGCTGGGTATTTACGAGTTTGAATCTTGTCTGAAAGCCTCCGGCGATAAAGAGGTCTATCTGGCACATGACAAGCGCAACAATGTTGCGTTGATTTTGCGTGCTACTGCCACAGATTCCGCCGAAAGCGCCGACGCGGAATGGAAGATACTAAGCCGACTGAATCATTCCAGCGTCCCGAAAGCATATGGGAGTTTCGCCGAAAATGGACGCAGCTACATTGCCCGCGAATTCTTTCTGGGCAATACGCTAGATCAAGTCATAGCTAAAGCACCACTGAAGGTGTCTGCGACCCGCGCTGTCGCGTACCAGCTTGCGGAAATCTTGGATTACCTGCATCGACAAAACCCTCCAGTTATCCACCGTGACCTCAAACCGCAAAACATAGTGCTGCGACCAAACGGACAGATAGGTCTGACCGATTTCGGAATCGCCCGTACATTCAAACCTGGGGCGGCCTCCGACACCCAATTCATCGGCACCATGCCATACGCCCCTCCTGAGCAATACGGCTACGCGCAATCTAGCCCGCAAACCGACATCTACGCCATGGGCATTGTCTTGATTCAACTGCTCACCGGCAGCCCTGATCGAACCAACCTGAAACAACGCATAACCGACCCTGATCTGCTTGCAATCATCGAAAAATGCATCGCATTTGATCCAGCGACCAGATACCAATCTGCGCAGCAAATTCTTAAGCGGCTGGGCAAGATGGAGTCAAAGAAACGGAAACGGCTGATCGTGATCGGTTGCGGGTTGGTAGCTGTGCCCCTGGTAGGCGTTGGAGGGTGGACGATTATGTCTGGTTTAGCCAGCTCCAATACTCCAATCGCAACTTCAGCCCCACCGGCAACGTTAGCTCCAACCACTAGCCCCACTCTTGCACCAACTGATGAGCCGAGCATAGACTTCCCGCTACTGCCAGCCCCTCCGCGCGACGGCGCCTATCTAGGTGGCGGCAACTACCCTGGCAATCTCAGTAACTACGGGTTTGCCGTTGGCGGAACCGATGAGATTTATGTTGCCAGCGATGAAGCCATCATTGTGCTTGGGTTAGACGGAAAGTTCCTACGTAGCTACGCTGCAAAAAATGTGGAATCACTAAACTTTTATGGCGGCATGTTGTACTACCGCGTTCTCGGTGACGTGATTCGGATGAATCCCCTATCTGGAGAAACCATAATCTGTTTTAACGCGTCGGGTGCCAAACTTTTCATTGATTCTGGAAGGTTTTATTTCGACGAAGGAACCGACGGCCTCACTTTGTACACAGCTAGCTTGGAAGGCAAAGACCGTTATAAAGTTGACGACGTTCGTCTGGCGTATTTTCGGCAGTTCGTGGCTGGCTGGCAAATCTACAGTGAAACTGATGATTACGAACTTACATTAGTTAATCTCGCCACTACGGAAACTTTTAAGCCGGGCTTTAGCGGAAATTCGTGGCTCACCGTCTGGGATGGTTACCTCTACTATCAACCGAAGTACACCGATCTCTTCCGCCGCGATTTAGCAACTGGTTCGCAGGAAATTCTGACGCGGAATAACTTTGATTTTATGGTAGCTACCGAGCTGGGATTGTTTGGACTGGATACCTCAACTAATTCTCTCGACCATATTTCACTTGACGGCAGACGGAACACTTTAGTAAATGAACGTACTGGCTTTTTTTGTGTGGCAGGCGATTGGATCATCTACCAGCAGGGTGAAATCGACGGCCCGCTACGCATGGTCAAAATAGACGGAACCGCCGACCAACCCCTGCCCGTTGGTTGAGCAGGTGCCCGCTGGTCGCTGCGGCTGAGCGCAGCACGTAGTCCGTTGCAGCATTCGGGTTATGGATGCTGCAACTGAAGTGCAGCATGACGAACTGGGGCAATCCACTGCATTCGGTAGCAAAACAAGTATGGAGCCTGCGATTTACACGCGGGATGACTTGTAGGAATAAACCCTTTCTTGTCATTCTGCGGCGCCGCTCGCAGAGAATCCATCACAACCACTAGTGAAGCAAGAACGGACTACGTGCTGCAACTGAAGTGCAGCATGACGAACTGGGGCAATCCGCGGCGTCATGCTGCGATGCTGCCCCCCGATGTTGGGCAGCATCGCAGTAGCGGTCAGCGGGCGCTGAGCGTCACCGAACCTGTTCCAAGATCGAGCATAGATTTGGGGATACTCCCGAATCCGCCAAACTCGCTGTTGTAGTGCAAGGTGCCGCTAGCTTGGTCGCCATCAAATCTGATGACTAAATCAACCCCAGTGGTAATCGAAGCCTCAAGAGTGCCATTTACGATCTTGAATTCTTTTGTCGTAGAGTGAGAAACCCGCGATACACCGCTTTTATCGAGAAGTGCAATACCGCTGAGCGCAACCATCAGATCATGCACCGCGGTCTTGTCAGCGTTCATTATGAAGCCAACATCGACCTGCTTGGCACCGACCATTTTTGCACTTCCGATGTAGTGAACTTCACCAGGTTTTATCGGTACTGGGGTTGCACTCGGAACTACGCTCACCTGGCCAGGATTCGAAGTTGTTGGCTTTGCCGAAGCTGAGGGGCTTTTCGACGGCGTAGCCGAAGGTGAACTCGCCGGTGTGGTAGCCCTGGGCGTTGCGCTCGGAAGCGGGGAACGGCTTGACGCCGATATGTCATCTTTCGGTAACGCATTCCAAACGAAGAATCCGGCAACCACCCCCGCGACGACTACGGCTCCAGTTATCACCAACGGTAAGCGCTTCTTCGGCGATTTCGGAGCTTGCGGCATTTGCGGCAGTTGATACTGCCCAGGCGCGGCTAAAGGTTGCGGGTTCGACGTCTGGTTAGCGTAGGGCGTTGTTGGCTGTGTTGCATATGGGAGGTTTCCCGCTTGCGGGGTTTGCTGCCACGGCTGCCCTACACCAGATGATTCACGCGGCGCCTGAGTTGGTGTAGGGGCTGCTGGCGTCAGCGGTGCAGCAACTACCGGCGGCGGCGGGCTTGGGATGGTTACTCCCATTTGCTCAAGCCACGTCAGCAGTTCAGGATAGGCGGCTGGGTGTGCGGCCACCTGTTCCCACAGAAAGGGATGCTGACCTGCTATTGCAGCTAGCTCGGCTGGAGAAAGCGATGGGTTGTGAAGTGCTGTCTGTGCAGCTTGGAGATTTGCCAACTCGTTCATGATGAAATCCTTTCAATTACTGCGCGTATGGGTTGTCTGTAGAGCCAGATGGGATACCGTCGCCGCTGGCCGTCGATACTGCAATCGATATGGTGTAGCGGTAGTTGCCTTTCAGGGTAACTTTCATTGGGCCTGAAGCAGAGTTATCAGTCTTGAATTCCCGATAGTTGCCTTTGGGGCCAAAGGAGTAATCCGAGCCATACCAGGTATCACCTGTTGCATATACCAGACGATAGGAGCCGGCCGGAACCCGAAATGTCAAAGACTTTCCAGACTTGATGAACGCAGAAACCACCTGCTTATTGGTACCCCAGGAGAAGAAGGTGACGTGTTTATCGCCATTATCTCCAGTCTTGAGAGTGACCGAGACCCCGCTGCCGCCAGCAACCAACCGTTTCGTATCAGGGCGTTTCTGCTCTTTAACTACTCGCTTGGAAAGCTGCTCAACTGCTTGGTCCACAGCTTGCTCGCGTGCTTGGACAGCCTGCTCGATGGTGTCGGGCGCTTGGGACAGTAGTTCAAGCTGATAGCTATCGACATGTGCTGCTAGATTATCGGCCCAACTCTTCTTGAGATTACTTGTTGGAGATTTGGAGTCTTTAGCTAGCTTCACATTTACTGAAGTAGTTAGCCAGGCATCAAGTGAAGCGAGGTCCTTAGTGTTGTTAAAGCCGCTCATCTTATCGGCAAAGTCAGCCTTTGAAACGCCGCCCCATATTTTCTTCTCCGGATAAGTTGCTAGCGCTTTTTCCACCTGGTACTGCACAATTGCTCTCGGATCTAGGTACTTGAGTTCGAGGTTAAAGGTGTCTGCTGCGGCGGGCTCGACTTTTTCCAACGCCACTAAATCCATAAACGGATATGAATGACCAAACAGTTTCAGAAATAGATTTGACTTATGGGTAAACACCATCGCCTGACGCCAAGCAGGAGTGGCTTCGCTGGCACGAATGAACAGCTCCACATTGGCCGTCTGGATTGGGTCAGCGAATTTCCGCAGCGCGGCTTCGTCAATTTCAATACTGATTTCTTCACCGGTGCTATCTAACTGTACAGGTAGCTGTGTCCAGATAGTCGCCAACGTTTGAGGGTTTTCACCATACCAATCCATCCAGGCTTTCATGCCGACGTCACC
>WRJP01000092.1 GCA_009778535.1 Propionibacteriaceae bacterium
CTCCGCAAATGGCGCCGCAGGTCGAGGCAGAGCAAGTCCCTATTTTGGATGCGAAGGTTGATGATTTTCTCACTGCCTTGAGCACTGCCGAAGTGAAGTCACCCACTTTTTCAGCCCAAGCTGACGCGGTTCGTTCCATGGGAGACTTAGATATCCGAAAAGCAGCCGAAACTTCTAACCGACTGCTCCAAACGCCAGTACGTGCCGTACAGTCTGGTGGGATTGCTGAGGGTTCTACTGTCGGAAAAACTCTGCTGGAGCTACGGCGTACCGTAGAAGACCTTGACCCTGGTGCTGCCCACTCGCCAGTGAAGAAGTTTTTGGGAATCATCCCAATGGGAAAGCAGGTCAACGACTATTTCCGTAAATATCAAAGCTCCCAGACCCATCTCGATGCGATCTTGCATTCACTTCGCAGCGGCCAAGACGAGTTAGCCAAAGACAATGCCGCTCTGAATCTGGAGAAGCAGAATCTGTGGACGATCATGGGTCGCCTCAACCAATACACCTACATCGCTGAAAAGTTGGACGCGAAACTTTCAGCCCAAATCGCCGAATTGCAGATTACCGACCCCGAAAAAGCCAAGACGATGAATCAAGACGTGCTTTTCTACGTTCGTCAAAAACATCAGGATTTGCTCACCCAACTTGCGGTCTCCATCCAGTCCTATCTCGCGATTGATGTGATCATCAAGAACAATGTCGAGTTGATGAAGGGTGTGGATAGGGCTTCGACAACAACGGTTTCTGCCTTGCGTACTGCGGTGATCGTCGCGCAAGCTCTTGGTAATCAGAAGCTGGTGCTGGATCAGATTCAAGCGCTGAACACCACCACCACTTCGATGATTCAGCGCACTTCGGAAATGCTGAAGGACAACTCGGCGAATATCCAAGAGCAGGCGGCTTCTGCAACTATCGGTCTTGAGCAATTGCAAACAGCGTTTGCCAATATCTACGAGACGATGGATTCGATCGATCAATTTAAGTTGAAGGCATTAGACACGATGAGCCAGACAATCGGCACTCTTGAGACCGAGGTCTCAAAGTCGCGCGCCTACCTAGATCGAGCCACAAAAGCCGACAGTATCGCCGAATCTGCTCCCGCAATCAGCATCGATAAATAACCCAATGGGTTTCCTTGATCGGTTCCGTTCTAAGGCTCCGCCTCCCGAGCCGGAACCTGCTTTGCCCGCGGCACCCACAGCTAAAGACATCCAAACCGCACTTGGAGAAGTTGAGACGATGGTGGCCGAAGGTTCAGTTCCGGCAGTAGTTCGCGCCCGCACCCTGCGGGTGACGGACTTGATACAGAAGGCGCTCCCAAGGCTGGAGCATCTCGGATTAGGCTCCTATGACGCATATTCAGTGATTGCCACCGCCACTGATTATCTTCCTGAAGCCGTTGGCGCATATCTGCGGCTACCTAGGGACTGGGCGGACACTCGTCCAGTCCAAGGTGGAAAGACAGCGCTTTTATTGCTGATTGATCAACTCGACTTACTCGGTTCGACGATGGAAAAGATTTACGATGCCGCCAACCGCACCGATGCCCAAGCATTGATCGCCCATGGACAATTCCTGCAAGAAAAATTCGGCCAACCGCCGCCTGCAATGCAAATAACGGTGAACCCATGAACCAAGGTATTTTGAAACAGGCTCTCGCTAGTCTAAACGAGGCGAGCAGAGCGTTGGGACTCGATTCGGGAGAAGTACAGCTCGAAGCACAGCAGTTGTCCGCTGCCGTGGCTGAATCAAACGTTGGCGCGTACCTCGCTTGGTGCGCCGAGTTTGACCTGCCAGCCGACGCCGAATCTTTTACCATGGCAGCGACTAAGGGCAGACGGTATCGCAGCGCACCAACCAGGCTAGCTAGCTATGCCGCCAACATCCGTAACGCGGCAGGAAAAAACTACCTTGACGCATTGGTAGATGTCGCTACCGCAGCAGCGATGCTCGGTGATCCCAACCCTTCAAGTTTGGGAGCGGCTCAAGCCGCAGCAGCCGCGCAATTGCAAATTCCTCCGGTTCTGGGCGCAAACCTGCCAAATCCCAATAACGTGGCGACCAGCGATACTCAATTTGTCGCAAATGCTCCGGGCATTCTCAATGAAGTGCTCGCTCGGCTCTCCCAAACTCAAACCGCGCTCTTGGATTTGAACACAACCGCCATGACACCAGGAGCCATCCCTGGCATAAATCCGAGCTTTCTGTCGCCTTTAGAGCCGAACCCGGCTCCAAGCGAAAGTCAACAGCAGGCTAGCGAAGAAAACCAAGCTCAGGCTCAAACTCAGACGCAATCCCAGGCCAAGCTCGCCAAAGAACTACCAGAAAAGAGTGTGGATGAATGGTTGGAGGAATTGGATGCGCTAGTGGGTCTGGACACGGTTAAATCCGAGATCAGACGACAAAGTGCCATTTTACGAATCGATTCTTTGCGGACTGAGGCTGGACTAAAAAGTCCCACCATTACTCGACACCTGATTTTTACTGGAAATCCCGGGACTGGAAAAACTACGGTGGCACGTATGGTCGCAGGCATCTATAAAGCACTGGGTTTGCTTTCCAAAGGTCAACTTGTAGAGGTTGATCGTTCTGAGCTGGTTGCTGGTTATCTGGGTCAAACTGCGATGAAAACGGCTGAAGTCATTGAACAAGCCAAGGGCGGAGTTTTATTTATCGACGAGGCATACGGTCTGTCGGGAGATCAATACGGTGTAGAAGCCATAAATACCTTGGTCAAAGGAATGGAAGACAACCGCGACGACTTGGTAATCATCGTGGCTGGATACCCGCTGCCGATGGCGGTATTCATCAGCGAAAATCCGGGACTGTCTAGCCGTTTCCGTACCGAAATCAATTTCCCGAATTACACCGACACTGAACTTCATGCCATATTCAATTCAATGGTCACCGGCGGCGACTTCGATTTAGGAGAAGGCGTAACCGAAGAACTGCAAACTCAACTTGACAACCAAATTCGGGATGAGACCTTCGGGAATGCCCGCTACGTTCGCAATGTCTTTGAAGCGGCAATTGGGAAACATGCTTGGCGGTTGCGAGATATTGAGAATCCGACATTGGATGAGTTGCGAACCATTTTGCCGCAAGATTTACGCCCCGACCCGCAGCCTGTGGTGGATTGGGATGGTGTACCCACACCAGATTCGGATGAAAGTCCGCAGTCGGAGTCGTCGCCGTGAAAGCGCAGACAAAGGTTCAACCACCTGCTGGAGCCGCTACACAGTCAAGAGCCGTAAAGAAGGCTGCACGGAACGCAGCTAAGAAAATCCCTGCGCCGGTAACCCCTAAAACTCCCAGTGCTGTCGTCAAGCATGAAATAAAGAAAACTCAGACCCCAAGGATGCTGCGCAGAATTCAACTCGCCGCGGCTGGAGTTTTGATCGCGCTTGGGGTGGCGACCGTTGGGTTGGGGACTGCCGCATCTTCCCAACTCGGCGCGATCGCCGCCGATGGAACTCAAGCAGTACGGTTGACTGACGTAACGAATCAACTTCTGATTGCCAACAGAGCCGCAAGTGAATACCTACTCGAACCGACTCGCGGCCAACCTACAGAATTCGCTGAAGCCCTGGTTGCCGCAGACACTCTCATAGTTGATGCAGTTGCAGATGCACCAGCCGGAAGCCAATGGCTGGGAACTATAAATGCCAAAATCTCCAACTATGGCCGTGAATTGCAGCGAGCAATATCTGACAAGGATGCGGCAACGCTCGCCAGCGCCACAACCAACTTGGACTCTATCCTTGACGAAATCTCCATGCATGCCGTCACAGCGAACACGCAAGCGACAATCCCAAGGTCGTATCAATACATTCTATTTGCAGTTGCGGTGATAGCTGCTGTAGTTCTACTCGGGTGCATGTTTCCAACAGCGCAAGTAAGTCATCGAATAATTAATCTTGGACTAGTTGGAGCTTTAGCTGCCAGTGCAGTAATAACTGGCTGGACAGCTTCAACGATCTCAACTAGAAGCGTCACCGAATATGAGCAACTCTACAATATGAGCCAAGCTCGCGTGGAACTGACAAAAGCTCAACTCGTCGACCTGGAGATTGTCGCAGATGGCGCGAACCAAAAGAAAACAGACTCGCAAAAGTGGCTCGATTCCTGGAATGCACACTACTTTGTAGCTGCTGATCTGCTCAGGGAAGTAAACGTCGATACCACTAGCCTTACGCGCTACTCCGTGCAGCATGACAGGTTAGAGGGATTTATCAAAGATAATAACTGGGTTGGGGCCATTAACCTAGTTTTAGAACAAAGCCCCGAAAGTCTGCGCCAAACTGCCGAAGACTTTGACGCAGTCATTTCTACCTTTCAAAAAGAAGAACTAGCTTCGACCCAGGCTGTTTATGCACAGCAATCGCTGTCACTGGGAGCACTGTCTGGATCGGCAATACTGATCTGCTTGCTTGGACTGATCGGGGCGATGTGGGGAATGAATCGCAGACTGGGAGAATACAAATGAGCAAAGCTATGCCAACGCCTCCTGGCGCGTTAGGAGTGGGAGCTGCCGCTGGGGATATGATTTCATTCCTGGGAGAGTTTGATGCCTGGATTCGGGAGAGGCGCAGCGAATTAGATGTGCTAGACGCTCAGATAATCGCAACGAACCGGCAAGCCGAGCTCAATTCCGACATCACCTTGGCTATGACGATCTGGCAAGCGATAGCGACAAAGCAACGCGAAGTGTTACAGATTTGGGATTCTGGGCGAGTCACAAAGATTGAGCTAGAGAAACTGTCTTCGCTGCTGTGGGGAAGGCTTGACACCTCGCAGCAGCCCAGTTCCAGTTTGTCGAGTATGGCAGTTTCGCTGCCCGAAGCTGGAAAACTGTGCGATGCACTGGTGGCGAGTATGCGCACTAAGCTGAACACCGATCCTGATGCTGAACATCAACTCACTAGGCTGCGTAACCTGGGAACAACCATGGAACGCATCCGAGATCAGATTGCGCTGGAGCCAGCAATGCTGCGCGAAGCAGCGCAAACAAAGTTAACGCATCTAGTTTCGCGCCTTTCCCAAGCCCAGGAAAAACGCGGCAGGGGTGCAGACATTGGCGGACTGCTGGGTCCGCTGGAGGAGCAATCGACGCTGCTGGAACGGGATTTGATTGTAGGAGCAGCACAGCGCCGCGAAGGTGTCGAATTGTTGGAGCAGACCCGCGCAGCAAAAGCTCGAATCGAAACCTTGCAGACTAGCGTTAAGGCCGCTCACATGCAGGCAGAAAAACTCGTTTGGCCACTGCCTGCACCCATATCCGAAGGAGTTGAAAGTCTCGGGCAACTGCCCAACACCGCGGCAGGGTTAGGTGAATATGCAGCTTCGCTGAAAGAAATTGAGCCACTGCTGGAGAAATGGCGGCAAGAACTTGACGAAGCCAGCAATCTCGTAGCCAAGGCAAAGCAACAGTTAGCTGAACTTCACAAGACTGCTGAAATCCTCGATCCGAAGCCAGAAATCCTCGCCACGTTACACCTCAGTGCTGCTTCAGCCTTGGAAACAGAGCCGGTAGTGATTCCAACTGTGCAGTACTGCATCGCCGCCTACCAGAGTCAAATCAACTTCGCACTTACCACTCGGAAAACAACATGAAGTGCCGCCGTCCGAATTGTTTCGGGAAAATCTCTGATGGATATTGCGACATTTGCGGAATGCCTCCCCTTGACCAACCATATGCGTCCAGCGTGCCGAAACCCGGATTGTCACGACCCAGCGTCGCAGGTGGCCGCTGCCCGCAACCAGGGTGCAATGGGAACGTCATCGACGGTTACTGCGATGTTTGCGGCTCACCGGTATCAACCCCAGCGTTTACCCAAGCCCCCGCGCTACCTACGTCAATTACAAAGACTTCGGCAACACTTTCGTCTATCGCTTTCGGCACAAATCGTACGACCAGTTTTGCCGGCACAAAGGCAAGGCGACGCAAAGCAAAAGCCAAACCTGTTTCTAGGCTTGGTTTGGGTCTGACTCAAGTTCCCAGCGCTCCTATCATCGATCCGGAGAAGGCAGTTATCACCAATCCTGAAGTGCCGGAAAAACATCGAATCTGCCACAAATGCCAGGCGAAAGTCGGCCAATCCAGCGAAAATATCGACAGCCGCACCGAAGGTTTTTGCCCCAAGTGCGGGACTCCATACTCATTTTCTGTAAAACTCGCCCCAGGAGAAATAGTCGCAGATCAATATGAAGTGATCGGAGTTCTAGCTAGTGGTGGCCAAGGCTGGATTTATTTAGCTAAAGATCATAATGTGTCAGGGCGCTGGGTGGTGCTCAAGGGGTTACTAAATGCAGAAGATGAGGATGCGCTAGCTGCTGCAACTGCTGAACAACAGTCTTTGGCACGAATCGGGGTACACCCACTGATCGTTGACATTTACAACTTCATCACTGTCGGTGACACCGGCTACATCGTCATGGAATATGTGGGTGGACGTTCACTGAAACAACTTTTGCAGCAACGCATGACAGCGAACAATGGTAGCTTCAGTCCCCTACCTCCAGCTTATGCGTTGTCATTACTGATTGAAATCCTTCCAGCTTTGAGCTACATACATGAGAGAGGAATGGTCTACTGTGATTTCAAGCCTGACAACGTAATTCAGTCTGGCGATTCCTTGAAGTTGATTGATTTAGGTGGAGTTCGACATTTCGATGACGATGACTCTGCCATCTTTGGAACGGTTGGCTACCACGCACCTGAAGTCGCAACCCAAGGAACTAGCGTGGCTTCTGACATCTACACGGTAGGACGCACCCTGATGGTGATGTGCGCTGATGTTCCCGGGTACCAGACCACGTATGAGCGCTCAATTCCTCCCCCACACGAAATGCCAGCATTCGCCTCCAACGATTCACTGTATCGACTCCTGATGC
>WRJP01000093.1 GCA_009778535.1 Propionibacteriaceae bacterium
GCTCGCGTCGCTGCGGCCGCCCCAAGGGGCGGCCTTGGCCCACGTTACCGCCATCACCTAGGCGGACATTTTATGTGAGGCACACATCAACTCTTCCCGGACATTTGACAATGAGGCAAGACGATAGGAGCACTAGAAACACGGCAAAGATCGACCTTTCCTGTGTCACTTAGCGAAAAGCTCAATCATCCTGCCAGTCGCAAACACCTGCTTAAGTCAGGTCACAAGTAGGCTGGTGTCCTATACGCCGACGACGTGCCACTCGTTCCGATATTTGCGACCCAAACGGATTGCACTGAAACCGCAGCAAAAAGCGATGATTATCATAACGAAGTCGAACCAGAAAACTCCGATGAATCCTCCAGTAAAATCCCGGATATAACCCACAAGTGTCGCGCCGAATCCAGCGCCTAACGACACCGCAATCATCAAATAGGGGTACAACTCCTCGTATTCGCGGTTACCGAAAATAAACCTAATAGTCATCGCCGACACCAAAATGCACGAGGACGCACTCACACCGAAAATAACCGCACCCAAGAAGATCGACCAAGAACCCAACATGCCAGCCGACAAGAAAATGAGCGAACCACTCACTCCGCAAACACACCCAACCGTCAGCGCGACCGTAGCATTTTTGTCGGCTATCGCACCGAGCAGTGGTTTCCCAATCATGTTACCGACGTTGGTAATGCTTAATGCGAGTGCTGCAATCGCAATAGTAAAACCATAGCTTTCAGCCATCGGACTGATGTATTGCATAGTTCCACCAGTCGCCAACGAAATAATGGCAGTAAACACAAAAACTAGCTTGAAAACTATGCTTTTTCTGGCTCGCTTTGCAGTGATCCCCGGGTCAACAATCTTGGTATCAGTGGAACCGGGATTGAGCCGTGCCGCCTGAACCTCATCCACGGTTTCACCCACCCGTAATGCGCCAATGTCGGCAGGATAACTACGCATCAACATGGCCGCAGCCAAACCCATCGCCAATACGACTATGCCGTAAACCACATACGTAAACTGCCACCCATTAGCAGCAATCAAAAGACCTCCGATCGGCGCAAACACCACTGCGCCGACCCCAGTAAAGGTGTTAGTAAACCCAATCCAAAAACCTACGCGACGTTTGAACCACCGCGCCACCATTATTGGGCCTGCCATGTACGTCGGAAAGCACATTCCTACACCAAGCACGACTCCAATGACATAAAACTGCCAAACTTGAGTAAAAGTAGACATCAGCAGCAGACTGGTGCCATTTAATACGATCGATCCTGCCCCGAAAAACCGAACGTCGATTTTATCAATCAACTTTCCGGCAAACGGTAAAAATATTGCCTTGGTTGTGTGCAGAATAGTGAGATACAACGCCAATGTTGCATATCCGATACCAAGATCTTCAGTGATCGGCCGTAGGAAAATTCCGGCTCCGTTCATTGCAGTGCCTACGGTGACTCCAGTCATCACACACGCCGATACAACAATCACATAACCGTACTTTGACGAGCGCAACTGCGTTGTTTGCTCCGAATCCGCCATCACTACCACTCTGCTCAACTAAAAATCTTCAGACCCTAGCTAGAAATCTCCTACACATCTTAATGGTGTTTTGCCTAGTGCAGCGTCAAATGGGACTACAGCGTCAGCTCGGACTTGAAGCGTCTCACATGCCATTTGAGTTCATTCATATCGCACAAGGACTCTCGCATCTGATCAGAGTGCCCACGCAGAATTTCGACCAGAATCGGCCAAATCAACATCGCAGCTATAGCCCACCCAGTACAAATCATGTAACATATCTGGTACACGGTGCATTTTAGGAGGCATAATGCAGGCGTTACAGTTCTCCCGCCTTGGTGTAGTCGAAATGGTTGAGATTCCAGAGCCCCAGGTCTGCGCTGGCGAAGTGATTGTGGAAGTCGATGCAGCAGGTGTTTGTGGCAGCGATGTGCACGGTATCCATGGCGGATTCCTTAGAGTACCGCCGCTAGTGATGGGTCACGAGTTCACTGGAACGGTTAATGGCCGTCGCTATGGGGTTAATCCCTTGCTTAGCTGTGGAAGTTGTCAATGGTGCCAACAAGGTAACGAGCAACTCTGCCCGGACAGAAAACTCATTGGTATTCACATTCCTGGAGGTTTTACGAAGCGAATTGCTGTTCCGGAGCGTGCACTCGTTGAAGTCCCGGAGGGAATCAGCCCCGAGGCAGCCGCCTTGATTGAGCCGCTATCAGTTTCTTTGCGCGGTTGGCGGTGGGGAGCAGCGCGCGAGACCGATAAAGTTGCGGTGATAGGAGCTGGATCAATCGGTCTGGGCGTCTTACATGCTGCCGTCAATGATGGTCGGAACGTTACAGTCTGCGACATTTCAGAACACCGCCTGGGTATCGCAGAATCAATGGGAGCTACGCGCACTGTCACAGAGTTGGATGAAACCTTCGATGTCATCATCGACGCTGTGGGTGCCAAAGCTACGCACATCTCCTCAGTCACGAAGTTGTCCCCGCAGGGACTTGCAGTATGGATTGGGAATATCTCCGCTGACCCGGGATTCGACGCACGCGAACTGGTTCGCGGCGAACAGAACATTAGGGGATCTTTCGCATGCAGCCGCAAAGATTTCGAAGACGCTGCCCAGCTTGCCGCCACGATAGATACTTCGTGGGTACAGACGCTGCCGCTGGATCAGGCTCCGCTAGCGTTCGCCGAGATCAGCGAGGGGCGATCCTCGGCGATCAAGATCCAGTTCAGACCATGAATCCTCTTCTTCGCGGCGTTCGGCCTCGAAGCTTTCCAGGAGCAGCCGCAGCGTTTCGCTAAGATGCGTCACCATCATCTCACCTGCCCGCTTTCCGTCGCCGGTGCGAAGTACTTCTATGATTTCTTCATGTTCGCGGTTCATTATGTCACGACGGAACGGCGAGGTTTTGAGGGCTCGAATGACATGGATCGCCGCCGATTCATGTAGATTTCGCAATATTGAACTGAGTGTCGGAGCCCTTGATGCTTGCTCCAAGACTGCATGAAATTCCACATGGAGATTCGCCCAGGCTGGAGCATCAATGTCAGTACTAGCTGAACGCTTGAGGTAGCCCATAGCTTGATCTAATTCCTCTGCGGTAAGGTGTGCCGCTGCCCGTTCGAGAGCAAGTGGGCACAGCGCCATAAGCAGGTCATACACCTCGACGAGTTCGTCTTTCTCAAGGCGTCGAACTACGGCTCCAACGTGAGCATCAAAGTTGACTAGACCGTCGGCAGCAAGTTGCCGCAGCGCCTCTCTTACTGGAGTTGTGCTGACCCCAAGTCGGTAAGCGATTTCGGATTGGACGAGCCGAGTTCCACCTGGCAGGCTCCCGTCAAGAATGGCCTGTCTCAGGGTTTCTTGCGCATATTCCTGCGCCGTTTGTCGCCAGGGCGCTGGAGATGGGCTAGTGCGTCCTGTAGCGAAAACATCGGTCATCTTATACTTCCAATTCTCAAAAGCGTGGTACGCGGCATCGGTGCCACGTCTTGGTGCGCTCCCGGCGTGCAAGGTTACCACGCACCTTGTGAGCAGCAGTTTCTTTTCCAAACCCTAGTCACACAACCGAGAACACATGTATTATATATTATAAGCGATACTTAGTATTATTGCTGGCAGCTCGCAGCTCTGTCTCACCTCATGTTTGGTAACAAGATCACATCAATCAATCAGAATCCTTGTGCCCTAATATCGAATCTGATAGTGTGGAAAATGCAGGATATAACACATAACGCGATGGAATTTGGTACCTCGATCGAAGGAGATCTCATGACTGATTCTGTTAGCCACACTGGAATGACCGTTGCGGACACCGAAGCATCTGTCCGCTTTTACTGTGGGACTCTGGGCTTCACGCTAGAAGAATCCAGATCTGGCGAGTGGAATGCGGAATGGCTTTCACACCTAACTGGGCAACCCGGAACCCATCTACGGATCGCCATGGTGCAAGCAGCCGATGGCTCCCGCGTACAACTAGAACAATTCGTCTCCCCGGTCTTAGACCCGGAACCATCTTCTTGGGCGCACCCCGGTGGAGGACATCTATGTATCGAAGTTAGCGACATTCACGCACTCGCTGCCAAGATCAAAGAAGACGGCTACACCATCGTCTCAACACCGCCAGAACCAGTTCCGCTTCCGTCGGACTCTGTCAACGCCGGCGGCTTCATGATGGGAGTGCTAGACCCAGACGGACACGTCATCGAGATACTCCAGAAACCTGCTGGTCGTTGAGGGGAGAACTCCAATGACTGCGACTAAGAAGCTGCGGGTCGGCATCATCGGCGGCGGCATGATCGCCAAAGCTCATGTGATCGCATTACGCGCGCTACGTTCCTACTTTGGAGAAGACCGACTGGATGCAGACGTTGTCGCGGTGGCTGATGTCACACAAGAAGCCGCAAGCCAAGCCGCTCAGCAATACTCCATTGAACGTTGGACGACTGACTGGCAAGGGCTGTTAGCAGACGACAGCATTGATGCAATCACTATTGCAACCCCCAACTTTCTGCACGCCGAACACGCAATTGTAACTGTAGAAGCTGGCAAGCATGTGATGTGCGAGAAGCCGCTGGCACACACTATCGAAGCCGCCCGGCTCATGGTAGACGCCGCAGAGCGCGCTGGCGTTGTGAACAGCGTCAACTTCAACTACCGCTGCATTCCTGCCATTCGTTATGCCCGCAAGCTGATTGCCGCAGGCGATCTCGGAGAGATTCTGAGCGTACGTGGCGCTTTCCTCCAAGACTGGGGAGCAGACCCACAAGTTTCCCGATCCTGGAAGTTTGAAGCCAGCCGCGGCGGCGCAGGCCCGATTTTGACATCCGGATGCCATGTGATTGACCTAATCCGCTACGTCACTGGACATGCAATCGTTGAATTGGCAGCAGCGGCAAACACCGTCATTAAAGAGCGTCCACTGCCCTCAGGGCGCAATACCTATGCCACCTCTGAAGGTCCAGCAAAGATGGCACCTGTTGATGTGGAAGACGTCGGCGCCTTCGTCGCCCGACTAGACAACGGCGCCATTGGAACCCTCGAAGCGAGCCGAGTGGCTTCGGGTCGTTCCAATTTCTGTTTCTTGGAAGTCAACGGAAGTCAAGGTTCGGTCGTATTTGATTACGAAACCCTCAATGAATTGCAGGTCTGGACATCACGCAGCAAGGGTTTCGGCTTCAATCGAGTTCTGGTGGGACCGTCACAAGATGGCGGCTTATTCTGGACATTGGGTGGGCTCGGCGTTGGTTTCGCGGAGACCATAACTCTCCATATGCGTGAATTTGTCACAGCGATAATCGAAGGTCGACCAGCTGAACCAGCCTTCCGTGACGGACTACACGCTCAAGAGGTCGCTTTCGCCGCCCTCCGCTCAGCAGCGAGTGGAGCTTGGGAGTCCGTACCAAAGGTCTTGGAGAACTGATGAAAGCGCCAACCGACATTACCGAAAAGGTGCCGGTACCTCGCGCCGTAAAAATGGTAATCGCAGGCATTCATAAAGCCAGCGGAGCTGCGGCAGTGCTGTCCACAACAGTCTCCTTAGCCATCATGATCGGCATTATCGCGGACTTCTCCTCACGGACGATCACTGGCAGGTCACTGCCAGGATTGCTTGAGCTCGTTGAGACCTTCATGGTCATCGTCGTCTATATGGCATTGGCTCAGGGAGAACGCAATAAGGTTCACATGCGGCTCGATTCGGTCACTGATCGGCTTTCCGTAAGAATCCGCTACATTGTCCGTGCTTTTGCAATGGTGATCGCCACCTTCGGTGCCGGTTGCTACGTCTACGCCACCAGTGTGCGCGCACTGAGTTCGCTGTCATATTGGGAATACCGTCCGGGACTACTCAATTTTCCAGTATGGCCATCGCGGATTCTGATCGTCGTCGGCTTCTCCTTGCTGCTGTTGGAGTCATTAGTCACGCTATTTGAATACATACTGTTGGCCATCCATCCGCAACATGCCCCCAAGGTCTCAAATGAAACCAATATTGAGGGGATGGTGTGATGAGTACGGAAACCATTCTACTTATCGTGGTAGCAGTATTCGCGGTGCTACTGATCATTGAAGTGCCCATTGGCTATGTCCTCACGCTCTCTGGACTACTTGGAATCACTCTCACCCGCGGTTTCCAAGTGGGTGCTGCTTCTATGGGTTCTTCTGCTTTTGAATCGGTTGCAAGCTACTCCTTGTCAATCATCCCCATGTATATCTTGGTTGGGATGTTCGCCATGCAAGGGAAGATGGCTGAACATGTTTTTATGGTCGCTGAACGTTCGATCGGCAAAGTGCGCGGTGGCCTAGGCATCGCAACTGTAGCTGCCTGCGCTGGCTTTGCTGCGGTTACCGGTTCCAGTGTGGCTACTGCGGCTACCCTGGGAAGATTTGCCGTAAACGAGATGCGCAAACGCGGCTATCCCGAAACAATCGCCGCTGGCGTTGTTGCAGCTGGTGGCACGTTGGGCATCCTCATCCCGCCCTCCATCATCCTTGCGATGTATGGCATTCTGACCGGAGAGTCCATCGCAATGCTGCTGGCTGCCGGAGTTGTGCCGGGGTTCCTTTCCGCGCTCATTCTCTCGCTCTACATCTTTATTCGATACCCAGAAAAGAGTGCAAAGAAAGCAAAGATAGAGGCGCAAGCACGTGCCATCAAAGCCCACCTAGATCAGACGTATGCAGCAACCGGCGAAACGGTTGGCGACGATGAGCAAGAAGTGCGCTGGCGTGATCTACCCTGGCGCGGACCCATCAAGATTTTGGTTGTATTCCTGCTCGTCATGGGCGGAATCTACACCGGCTGGTTCACCGTTA
>WRJP01000094.1 GCA_009778535.1 Propionibacteriaceae bacterium
TTCCGTATCGTCGGCGGCAACCAACATGGCTTACCCGCCGATTGAGTGTTGCTGTAGGCAATGTATCGAAATCGAGGGTGACCCTGGGTTCCCTTGTGGGATTTCGATACGGCCTTCGGTCTACTCAATCTGCTTCGCAGTTTCGATACACCGGGTTTCGATACATAAACCTACGGTTTGCACTCAACCACCGGACGGTTTGCGGCAACCACCGGGTTGGCGGCAAACAGCGAGAGGGTCTCCTACTCAACCTGATTATTATTATCTCGCAGTGCCTGCGCCGCCTCAATCGACTCATTATCGAACTGCGCCCAATCAATTCCGGCGGCATCGGGCACATACTGAATCCGGTCTTCAGGGATAGGTTTCTGTATTGGATGCACCTCAATGACGGTATCCTCAACCTGCCAGTCCACACCCTCTCCGGCAGCGTAAGCGATGCCATCTGCGAACAGCAAATCCATGTCCATTCTCGATGATCCATCGGAGTGTTCTGCCATCATGGCATTAGTGATAGGAACGCTGATAAATGCATCACTGGTAATGGTGCGTCGCACACGGAGTAGTAAAGACATAGTACCCATACCAATTTAGTTTAGCTGAGGATGATAGTTTTCAAATGGCACTTTGTAACCATGACCCAAGAGCATGGCTCAAACCAACCAAACAAGTCTTGAGCCAGTTATTTGATACCCGCTGTCTCGGCGAACATATCAAGGGCGGCGGCTACTGTTTGAGCACGAATTTCAAAGCGATCTCCAGTGAAATTGAAACGCTTAACAGCAACGCCTTGAACCCAGCCCTTAGGTGAAGTGATCGCTATCCAAACCTCGCCGACATCGTGACCGTCTTGTCTTGTAGGGCCAGCCACTCCAGTGGTAGCGACACCCCAATCACTATCACAAACACGTTGCACACCCAGCGCGAGTTCTGAGGCAGTCTGCTCGCTAACTGGTCCGAATTCCGCAAGTACATCCTGCGCTACTCCTGCCAAAATGTGTTTCATCTGGGTCTGATAGGCGACTACTCCCCCACGCAGTACGGCTGAAGCTCCGGGTATCGCAGTTAATGCGGCTAACAACATACCGCCGGTGAGCGATTCAGCGCAGGCCAGAGTTTGGTTAGCACGAGTTAATGTGGCGATGATGGTTTTGGCAGACATCGATAATCAGTTTTGATTTTGCGTTGCAAGGTGAGCATCACGCAGTTTCTTGGCATCGAGCACATACATCACTCCAGTAACTACCGTGAGCACGAAGGCAGCGCCCATCGTTAAATATGCCAGCCACTGCATAAATACCGAATCAATCTTTAGCAGATACAGGATTAACGCAACCGATTGCAGAACGGTTTTAAGTTTTCCGCCCGCAGCGGCGGCCATCACCTGATATTTGAGCATCACTACGCGCAGTGCAGTGATGCCCCATTCCCGAAGCAGTATCACCACTGTGACCCACCAAGGTAATTCTCCCAGCAGGCTCAGGCACACAAAGGCCGAACCAGTAAGAACTTTGTCAGCAATCGGATCCCAGAGTTTTCCAAAATCGCTGGTCAAATCGTATTTTCGGGCAATCCAACCGTCAAAAAAGTCAGTGAGAATCGCCAAGAAAAATGCACACGCTGAAGCTAACCTAAACGGCCAAAACTGCGGATCTGCAAAAAGGAAAATGATAAAGACTGGAACCAACGCAAGTCGCAGCATCGTCAGCACATTTGGAACGTGTGCAAACCAGCTTTGCTGCGACCAGTCGGACATCTCATCCTTTCTGCGGCGAAACGATCAAATCGATCCCTTCGCTGCCGACGACCTTACACTTAGTTATGCTGCCTAGGATATTGGGTTTTTCGCCATCAAACATGCCGTCTATCAATGTGACCTGGCCATCTTCTGAACCTTGATGGAATCCTCTCCCGGTAACCTCGTCTGAAAAAAGTACATCAATCACTTGCCCGATGCGAGCTGCTGCTCGTTGAGCCATAAGTTCATCGCAGAGCGAAGTTATCCATTCCACACGTGCAGCTATTTCGGATTCGCTCAACTGGGGATTCAACGTATAGCCGTGTGTTCCTTCTTCATTTGAGTAGCCAAAAACTCCAATAGCATCAAGATCGGCGGAAGCTAGGAAGTCTGCCAACACTTCCAAATCCGCTTCACTTTCCCCGGGAAACCCAACGATCACATTGGTGCGAACCCCAGCTTGCGGATTGCGCACCTTTATCGAATCCAGCAACGCCAGGAAAGACTCGCCGTCGCCATAGCGTCGCATTCGTTTTAAAACGCCGGCTGCCGCATGTTGGAAGGGAAGATCGAAATACGGCACGACGTGTTCGGTGCCACAGATCGCTTCTATCAGAGCTGGACGCATTTCTGCTGGTTGTAGGTAGGTTACTCGCAGCCATTCCAGATCGGTTGTCGAAAGCGCGGCAAGAAGTTCCGGCAATCCCACTCCTGGGATATCTTTTCCGTACGAGGATGAATTTTCGCTGACCAACAGCGCTTCTACCACCCCATTTTCGGCAAGCCACTGCGCTTCGGCCACAATCTGTTCCAAAGGCCGCGAAATGTAGGAACCTCGTATTGCAGGAATAGCACAGAAAGCGCAATGTCGATCACACCCAGTGGCAATCTTGAGCGGCGCGGTAACACCAAGGTCAAGGCGCCTTCGTACGACTCGATCAACACCAGGGCTAGCCGTCAGATTTGGCACCACCGTACGACGATCAACCGGAAGCTGCGCTGGTAGCAAACCACCGGCAGCGATCAAACGCAGCCGGTCTGCGATTTCGGGGTAGTCGTTAAAACTCAGCACAGCATCCACTTCGGGCAACTCGGCAGCGATCTCAGCTCCGTAGCGCTGCGCTAAACATCCCACCATCACGACGTGCTTTGCTTGACCGCTGAGTTTCAACTGTGCAGCGGCCAGTAGCTGATCGATCGAATCTCGCTTGGCAGCATCAATGAAACCGCAGGTGTTAACCATGATGGTGTCCGCTTGCGTTGGCTCAGCGACTAATTCAAAGCCGTCTGTCGTCAACGCTCCTGCCAATTCCTCAGCATCAACATCATTGCGCGCACAACCCAGCCTCACTACATGAACGCGCTGTGTATCAGTGCTGGTTTCGGAGATTGCTCAACACCTCATCTATGTCATCTGGTTTTACCAGTACTTCGCGGGGTTTCGACCCTTCTGATGGACCGACGATACCGCGATTCTCCAAAATGTCCATCAAACGTCCGGCTTTTGCGAAACCGACGCGCAATTTACGCTGCAACATCGAAGTTGAACCTAACTGCAAACTGATTATCAACTGGGCGGCTTCCAACACCAACTCTAAATCGCCGCCGATGTCGTCAGCCACAGCCGCAGCACTGGCAGCCTTCGTCACATCTTCACGGTAGCTGGGAGCTTGTTGGTTGCTGACGTGTTGCACCACAGCCCTGATTTCGGATTCACTGACCCAAGCACCCTGCACTCGCAGTGGTTTCGATTGCCCCATAGGCAGGAAAAGTGCATCGCCCATACTGACTAGCTTTTCCGCGCCTGGAGTGTCCAAGATCACGCGCGAGTCGATCATCGAGCTTGCTGTAAACGCAAGTCGTGAAGGTACGTTAGCTTTAATAAGACCGGTCACAACATCAGTAGAGGGACGCTGCGTAGCCAAAACCAGATGAATGCCCGCAGCCCTGGCTAACTGGGTGATTCGCGCTATCGAATCTTCCACATCTCTAGGTGCAACGATCATCAAGTCGGCTAACTCGTCGACAATGACCAGCAGGTAGGGGTACGGCTCTAGCACGCGTTCCGAACCTGGAAGTGGCTTCAATTGTTGGTTTCTGATCGCCTTATTGAAATCGTCTATATGTCGAAATCCAAACTCGGCTAAGTCCTGGTAGCGCATGTCCATCTCCTTGACGACCCACGCTAAGGATTCGGCGGCTTTCTTTGCCGAGGTAATGATCGGGGTCACCAAATGCGGTATCCCCTCATAGTTGGTCAACTCGACCCGCTTCGGGTCGATAAGCAGCATCCGGACTTCACCCGGAGTCGCGCGCATCAAGATAGAAGTAATTAGCGAGTTAACAAAACTCGACTTTCCGGCTCCGGTAGCACCACCAACAAGCAGGTGCGGCATCCGCGCCAGATTGGCAACGACGTACTCACCGTCAACATTTTTCCCAAGCCCTACGGTCATCGGATGATGGTCATTGCGGGCCTTGTTGGAGCGCAGCACGTCTCCTAGCGAAACGATCTCGCGGTCTTTGTTGGGAATCTCGATACCGATTGCCGACTTGCCAGGAATCGGGGAAAGGATGCGTACGTCAGCAGACGCGACAGCATAGGCGATGTTCTTTGAGACTGAAAGCACCTTCTCAACTTTCACGCCCATACCGAGTTCAACTTCGTATCTGGTCACCTGCGGACCGCGGGTGTAGCCGGTGACTTCGGCATCGATGTCGAATTGACGCAGCACTTCGGCTAGGCGAGCCACTATCGCATCAGAAGCAGCGCTGCGTGACTTGGGTTCGGTGCCTGATTTCAACAAATCGGAGTCAGGCAGCGAATAGCTGTCAATCCCCTCTAAGGTGGGCTGCTGCGGACGCAACAGCATTTCGGGTTCTGATTGTGCCATCACATCGAAAACGGCTCCGGTGCTGATCGGCTCAGTGAACACGTCGTCAGGGTTAGGCTCAGCGAAGCCACCCAACGAGTGTTCATCGGTGATCAACGGGGTATTAAATGCCTTATTTCCCTCATAGTCGATTTCTTTTGGTTTTTCCTTCTTAAAACGCTTTGTGAAATTGCCGAACCGAGCCGGAACCTCGTTTAGCGGAATCCCCGCGATCACCAACACTCCAAAAAGTGCAAAGATCACCAAGATCGGCACCGCAATCCAAACCGACAGCAACTCAACCAACAGCGTCGAGGAGATGAAGCCCAGGAAACCGCCAGCTTGCATCACCAGTTCTGGATTTGCATAACGCGGCAGCCCAAACCCGATGTGAATCAACCCCAGCACTCCCAACAGTGCCGAAGTCCAACCTATGATGTGGCGTCCCACCACAGAATTACGCTCGGGATGCCGCCAGATTCTCCAAGCCATCCAAAGCGCTAGGACTGGAACGACTACGCCGAAGCATCCAACGACTGACGCGACACCCACATGAATCCAATGCCCCAACGCGCCAGGTAAGCCAAACCAGAATTGGCCAGCAACTATCATTGCGATTACGACTAAGGCCAGACCAGCGCCGTCGCGGCGTACCCCAGGATCAATATCGGCGGCACCATGCCCAATCGCTCTGGCTCCCTTGCCGAGAAGTGAACTCAGACCTCGCCAAATCGCCGCAATCCCCCTGCCAATCGCAGAGAAGAATTTAGCCGCGCCGGAAGGCCCGCTGGGTTTGCGGGCGGCAGGCTTGCTTTTTCCACTCGTTTTGGGCACGGATTTGTTCCGAGGCCGCGAAGGGGAAGACACGCGGGTTGTCATATTTTCAGACTACCCCAGGGTTTTACGAATGAACAGAATCCACGCCGAGAGTTAGACAGTTGCAGCGACGGCGAACAAACCGATTGTTTGTTCGGATTCTATGTGGGAAGATAGCCGTACCTCATGCGAGACGGTTCGGGGAAGGCCAAGCTCGTGAAATGAGGTAATGAATGGAAGCCACGCGCGGCATCATCTGGGTGCACTCCGCTGCTGGTGCGCTTTGTCCACATATCGAATGGGCGATCAGCAAAGCGCTATCACGCCCTTTTCATTTCGATTGGCTGCCGCAACCAGCTGAGCCAGGAATGCGACGCGCCGAAACTGTTTGGTTTGGCGATATTTCAACCGGTGAAAAACTTGCAAGTGCCCTACTCAACTTGAGACACCTGCGTTTTGAAGTAACCACCGAACCCACAAATACCAATGATGGTATGCGCTGGACGTATACCCCAAGTCTCGGTCTCCATGGCACCATAATCAACCGCTTTGGGGATTCATTAATTCATGAAGAACGTTTACGCAGCGCCTTGAAAGCTAAGAATCCGCACGCCGCTATTCACGAACTGCTAGGGACTGCTTGGGATGACGAATTGGAACCTTTCCGGGGCGAATACAGCGGGCAAATAAAGTGGCTGCATGCTCTGGGATAGCCGGAGCAAACTGTTTATTTGGTTAATCTAGGTCGTTGATCTGCTGGATGCAGCTAGACTGTTACGGTGTCTTTGACTCCGATCATCCGCGAAGCCCCTGATGCCTCCAGGCTCCGCTTAGGAGTTATGGGCGGAACTTTCGACCCGATTCACAACGGACACCTGGTCGCCGCCAGCGAAGCGCAAGCTCGCTTTGATTTACATGAAGTCGTCTTCGTTCCCACTGGAGTCCCCTGGCAAAAAAAAGACAAGCAGGTTACATCTGCTGAAGATCGGTATTTGATGACGACCATCGCCACCGCGTCTAATCCACGTTTCTCAGTTAGCAGGGTAGACATCGAACGCGAAGGACCGACCTACACTATTGACACCTTGCGGGACATTCGCAAAGCTCGCGGTGACGACCTTGACCTATTTTTCATCACCGGAGCCGATGCGCTGTCGGGTATTTTTTCGTGGAAAGAAGGAGCGGATGTCTTCGAGTTGGCACATTTCGTTGGGGTTTCCAGACCTGGCTATCAATTGGGATCAGATTTGATCTCGAAACTTCCAAAAAACAAAGTGTCCTTAGTCGAAGTGCCTGCATTGGCAATCTCCTCGACTGATTGCCGAAACCGAGTAGCCCAACGTCTGCCGATCTGGTATCTGGT
>WRJP01000095.1 GCA_009778535.1 Propionibacteriaceae bacterium
CATCACTGGCTTGGCTTTCCAACCTTTCAATCTTTGGTTATTAATCTTTATTGGGATCGCTGGCTTCACCATGACGTTGCGAACCAGCGATCGTATTCTGCCCACATTAGGGCTGGGATTAGGTTATGGCCTTGGTCTATGTGGAACAACGCTCAACTGGATGGCAGCCATATTTTTTGAGGCGATGGTGGCCATGGTTGTTGCCGTCGCTTTGTTCTACGCCGTACTAGCGCTAGGTATCCACCTCAGCCTGAGGTCAAGGTTCTGGCCTTTGCTTGCAGCGGGCTGTTGGACAGTTCTGGAAACTGTCATCACCCGCTGGCCCTTCGATGGTTTCGGCTGGGTTCGGATTGGTTACGCAATGATAGATTCGCCGCTGGCGTGGGGATATCCGCTCATTGGAGTCGTTGGCGTAGGGTTTGCCACCACATTATGCAGTCAATGGCTGGCGTGGCTCGTCCAAAATCGCAAACCGAAACTCACAGCCCGCAAACTTATTTCTGGACTGACAGGACTTGCCGTACCGGTTGGCGTTTGTAGCTGCGGCCTAGCCATACCGCCAGGTGAGGTAACTGACCAGGTTGTCGTCGGTTGGGTGCAAGGCGGTGCCCCAGGTGGAGGTGTCTATGGGCTGGGGCCGGTACGAACCATCACCAAGAACCAAGTATTAGGAACACAACGGCTCATTGAATCTGTACAAGCCAGCGAACTTGCAGACCCAGACTTCATTGTCTGGCCCGAAAACGGTACCGATCTTGACCCAATGCACGATAACGAAACGTTGAATCTAGTAAAGCAGGCGTTAGCCCTAGCGCAGCGTCCGTTGCTACTGGGAATAATGGCAAAAGGCCCCGGGGAAAAAGAACGCCAAACCGCATCACTGTGGTGGAATCCTACCGGCGAACCAGGCCCATATTATGCGAAACGCGGAATAGTTCCATTTGGCGAGTGGGTTCCGCACCGAGAAATCTTGGAGCCTTTATTTCCGGTGCTTTCCTACGTTGGGGCACAGTCCGTACGTGGAACTGAACCCGGGGTGATGCAGGTTAAACTGAATGACGAGCGAGATTTGAACATTGGGATTCTCGTTTGTTATGACGTTTCTTTTGATAGCTATGTCTACGATGTAGTCAAAGCCGAAGCGCAAGTAATCGTGGTGCAAAGCAGCAACGCCATGTACCAAGGAACTGGCCAGATTGCCCAACAATTCGCAATGACCAGAGTACGTGCCGCCGAGATTCGCCGCGAAATCCAAGTCGTGACCACCAGCGGCGCTTCAGGCCTCATCGGACCTTATGGGGAAATCCTACGCAGCGCCCCGCATTCTGCTTCGGCCTATGGTGTCGACACTATGGCTTTGCGCAGCGGCCAAACTCCGGCGATCTGGCTAGCCTCCTGGCTTGAAATAGTATTGACGATCGGATGTCTTGTCGGTGTAATAGGTTGCGGTCTGCTCTCAACAGTTAAACGCAGCTTCGCTGCGTCCAGAATGGAGAAGTGATAATGAATGACACGGGTTCAGTGCTGATCTGTGTTCCGACATACAACGAAGCCGAAAACATCGCAGCTATCACGAAACGAATCATGGAGGCAGTTCCGCACGCGCATATTCTCATCGCAGACGACAATTCGCCTGATGGGACTGGAGATATTGCAGATGCTCTTGCAAACTCAACTGAGCAAATTCACGTACTCCATCGTGAGCAAAAGGCCGGACTCGGTGCTGCCTACTGTGCCGCCTTCGCGTGGGGGATTGAGCATGGTTACCAGGTGCTGGTGGAACATGACGCCGATGGTTCACACAACCCAAAATACCTTCCCGCAATGTTACAGGGACTCCAAGGCGCCGACGTGGTAAAGGGTTCGCGTTGGGTTAAAGGCGGCAAAGTCGTCAACTGGCCAAAAAGTCGGGAATTTCTGTCGCGTCTTGGTAATCTTTGGGCAAATATGTGGCTTGGCCTGGGGGTTCGCGATGCAACTGGGGGATTCACTGCTTGGAAAGCTGAGACCCTTCAGGGAATCGATTACGCTGCGGTACAGGCCGTGGGATACTGCTTCCAAGTCGATCTAGTCTGGCGGGCGGTAAAAGCAGGTTACAAAGTAGCCGAAATCCCTATCACCTTTGAAGAACGACTCGCTGGGCAATCAAAAATGAGCAGCCGGATCGTCATTGAAGCGATGCTGCTCACGACGCGTTGGGGAATCAAACACCGCCTAGGACAGCTCAAGAGCCTGTTCACACGCTGACCAGAAAACGAACCATACTCACTTGGACACTGCAGGCGGTGCCCACAGACCGCGTTCGACGCACACTTGCTTCAGCAGTTTTACACGATCAGTTATTATCCCATCGACGCCGATATCTATTAGCCGGTTCATTTCGCTGGTGTCGTTTACCGTCCAAACATGAACCTTAAGGCCGCAACGATGGGCTTGCTGCACGAACCGGGGGGTAACCACTGTGATTCCATGTTTTCGAGGGACTTGCAGCACACAGGCATCAGAAACCCGAGCAGCTATCCCTAGGGAAAATAGCAGTTTCTGCACTGCGACCACTGCTGTCCCAGCGCCAACCGCGACATCACTACCCAGTAATTTCCGAAAACGCCGTAGTCTACCCATCGAAAATGATGTGACCAGCACTCGGGATTGGCAGCCAAGTTCAGTGATTACTTTCACCAGTGGGGTAACAGCTTCTTCAGCTTTGAGGTCAATGTTGAAGAAACAGTTGGGGAAGGCAGTCAGCAGCGACTCCAGCGTTGGAATCGGATAGCGTTTGCTCTCTTGCTGGTTGGCGCTTGTTACATTGTATTTGGAAAGTTCAGCGTAGGTATGTTGCGCGATGGCTCCAGTCCCGTCCGTAATCCGATCCAGGTTTTTGTCATGGAAAGCCACAAGTACCCCATCTGAAGTGGCGTGTACGTCAGTCTCCATGAAGCGGTAGCCGATTTTTGCTGAATCTTTGAAAGCTTCTAGGGTGTTTTCATGGCCGATATTGCGTGAATGCCGTGCGCCGCCACGATGTGCAATCGGAATGAAAGCGCTTTCATCCAATATGGACAGAATTTCCACGACACAAGTATGGCCTAAAAACACTCTTGCTATGCTGTCTGCTCGTGAGAACGATACTTTCCATCCAATCCAGCGTGGCCTACGGGCATGTGGGGAACTCGGCTGCAACTTTTCCTTTGATGCGTTCAGGGGTTCAGGTATGGCCAGTTCTCACCGTACATTTCTCAAATCACACTGGCTACGGCGCTTGGCGCGGGCCGCTGCTATCTGCCGATGATGTCTTCGAGGTGATAACTGGTATCGACGAGCGCGGAGTTTTGGGCGAAGTGGATGCGGTTCTGTCTGGCTATCAGGGCGCAGCTGATGTCGGAGCTCAGATTCTGGCCGCATATGACCTAGTGCGCCAGCGTAACCTGGATGCAATCTATTGCTGCGACCCAGTCATTGGAGACGTGGATAGGGGAGTGTACGTCCGCCCTGGCATCGGCGAATTCATGCGGGATTCGGTAGTGCCGCGAGCCAACATCGTCACCCCAAACCATTTCGAATTGGACTACCTGTGCGGCACCGCAACCAAAACCATGTCAGCTGTGGTGGATGCCGCAAATCAATTGCGCAAGGTCGGCCCTGAGGTAGTTTTGGTCACCAGCGTCCAGCTAGCCGACTCAAATCCGGACACCCTGACGATGATAGTTGTGGACGCTGATGGCGCTTGGCGGGTGGAAACTCCGCTGATCGGTAGGAATTTTACTGGTTCGGGAGACCTCACTGCCGCGCTATTTTTGGCCAACTATCTAGCCTCGAACCACACTAGCCAAGCTATGCAGAAAACTACCGATTCGGTCTACTCGTTGCTGAAATTCACCGCAGACACCGACAGCCGCGAATTGGCACTGGTGGAAGGTCAAGCTGAAATAGTCAACCCCAGTTACCACTTTGAAGTTGAGCGCATCTGACTATTCGCTGAACGTTTCGATCTGCGCCCCGAGCTCATTTAGCCGGGTGGGAAGATCTTCGTAGCCGCGGTTGATTACATACACGTCACGCAGCACGCTTTCACCTTTCGCGGCTAAGGCTGCCAGCAACATGCACACTGCTGGACGCAGCGCGCTAGGACAGATAATTTCCTGGAAACGCCAGGCGGTGGGGCCGGTCACTGAGATGCGGTGCGGGTCAAGAAGCTGGATATCTGCACCAAATTTCCGCAGATCAAGCAGGTGTATCGCACGGTTTTCATAAACCCAATCGTGAACCAGAGTTTGCCCATCCGCAGTCGCAGCTATCAAAGCAAAGAAGGGCAAATTATCGATATTTAGCCCAGGGAAGGGGAGGGGATGGATTTTGTCTGTGGCATGAGTAAGTTTGGAGGGGAAAACTGTCAAATCAACCAACCGGGTGCGCTGGTTTAGGGCTGGATACTCTTCGCTAAGTTCATAGTTCAACCCCATCTCTTCCAAGACCGCCAGCTCGACTTCCAAAAACTCGATGGGGGAGCGTCGGATGGTTAACTGCGATTCGGTTACGATTGCGGCTGCTATGAGGCTCATGGCCTCGATAGGGTCTTCCGAAGGCGCAAAATGTATCTCGGCATCAATATGGTCTACGCCTTGAACTCGCAGAGTTGTAGTACCGATTCCAGAAATCTTTACCCCCAACTCCTCCAAGAAGAAACACAAATCTTGCACCATGTAGTTGCTTGAAGCATTGCGGATGATGGTTTCGCCCTGGTGTAGCGCCGCTGCCATCAAAACGTTTTCGGTTACGGTGTCACCGCGTTCAATGAGGGTGATCTTGATCTGGGACTTGTCCACAGTTTCAAGGTGAGAATGGTAGAAGCCATCGGTAGGGGTTACGTGCAGTCCGAATTCTCGCAACGCGTGCAGATGCGGCCCCACAGTACGTATTCCTAGCTCGCAGCCGCCTGCGTAAGGAAGTTTGAAGGCTTTTGCAAGATGGAGCAGCGGGCCAAGGAACATGATTACCGAACGGGTGCAACGTGCCGCATCGACATCAATATCATCGAGTGCTAGCTCAGCAGGACGCTGTAGCGTCAACTCTGACTTGTCGGCCGACCAACTCACTTCCATTCCTAAGCTGGTTAACACTTCAAGGATTCGATTCACTTCTTCAATCTGCGCTACGTCATGCAGTATCGTTTTGCCAGCGTTCAACAGGCTGGCGCACAGCAGCGCCACGGCCGCATTCTTCGACGAGCGGACATCAATGGAGCCGCTGAGTTTCGTCGGCCCTTTCACCCGAAAACCTGGGGTTCCGCCTGAATGCGCCGACTGAATCAACGGAGTTTCCAGGGCTTCGGCAATCCTGTTGATCATTTCCAGGCTCAGATTTTGGCCGCCGCATTCGATGCGTCCAATTGCTGATTGGCTGGTATTTAAAAGTTCTGCAAGTTGTGCCTGTGTCATATTTCGTTGTTTACGAGTGTCTCTAATCAAAGTTCCAACAGCAGTAGGCAATATCTTCGGCACGCAGACACTCTATCTCATATGCGAGATGAAATCATCCCGACTCCACGGTACGTGATGAGACAAGAAAACCTAACCGAACGACTTAAGGATTGTCCGATAAGGTACATTATGTCATGTAACTGTGTAAGTAGGGATGCTTTCGGAGAAGCTGAAAAAGCTGAGCACTTCCCCAACCGAATGTGAAACTAAGAACTTTTGCTAAACCGAGTTATCCTTGTAGCAAGGAGACACTAAATATGACGGCATACGACCAAGACGAATATGAAGATGCGCGAGTTTCGCGACGTAATGATCGCAGACGTAAGAGCATCGTTTTCCCACTGATCTTCATTACCGCTGTGCTGCTGTTGGTTTCAGCAGTTGGGCTTTGGGGTTACTCCCAGCTAGTCCCTCCCGTCGAAAATGCAAAGAAAGACATGGGTGGCAATTGGGTCATTTCCGAGGATGTCGAACCTCCTGAAGTCATTGCGGAAATGGCCGCAGTGGAAGAACTACCAGGCGGCAAACGATTCAAGGTACCCTCAGTTGGACTGGACGCTCCCCTAGGTTCGGTAAATGTCGTGCGCAATGTCATCAATCCCCCAGGCTTTTACAGCGTTTTCTGGGTAAAGAACATGGGAGTATCCCTTGCAAATGCTGAAAGCGGAACTGTGTACATGGCCACCCACTCGCTGCGAAACGGTGGACGCGGCCCTGGGAACTATCTGATAGACATAAATGCAGGTTCCGCAAAGGTGAAAATTGGGGCTGAAATGTACGCTGACGAGGTAAAATACCGAGTCGTCGATACGATCAGCATCCCAAAAGAGAAAATTAGCGAAGCGGCAATTTGGGATGCAACCGTACCGGGCAGAATCGTGGTCATAACCTGTCTTCAACGACCGAATAATGGCCGCTCGCAGAACAACATCGTTGTTATCGGTGAACTTGCAGACTAACCCTGCAATGAGTTCTGACTAGTTCCAGCGAAAAAGCTAGCTTTCCAACTCGCCGTTGCGCTTGGCGGCAGCCATTTCGCGTCTATCATGGATTCTTGCGATTAATTCGGCTATTAAGTAGAGAGCGACCATCGGCAGCGCAAGTGCCAACATTGAATAAGGGTCAGCTGGAGTCGCTAAAGCGCCGAAACAAAAGATTCCAAAAATGACGTACTTGCGGATTTGACTCATTTTCTTAGCTTTAAGCACTCCAATGAAGTTCATTGCAACCACTACCACCGGCATCAGAAAACCGAGCCCAAATAT
>WRJP01000096.1 GCA_009778535.1 Propionibacteriaceae bacterium
GATCCTGGAACGCCTGCGAGAGGTGGCGATGGGTCAGCACGGCCTGGTCTCATCTGAGCAAGCATCCAAAGAAGGCATACCTCGTCAAGAATTGGTGAAGCTCGCCGTTCGAGGTCGCCTGGAACGGCTAAAGCGAGGGGTTTATCTCGTTCCTCAAGTTCCTGGAAGTCGCTACCAGAACTGGGCGTTGGCGGTGTTGTGGACTGGTGCACCAGAGGCTTGCCTGAGCCATGAAACTGCTCTCGCGGCCTGGGAAATCAGTGACATCAATCCCAACCAGATTCACATCACTGTCGGCAAGCACCGTAGATTACGTCGAGCCGGTGGCGAGCGTTACATCATCCACCACGCCGATTTAGCGGATAGCCAACGAACGAGTTTTGAACAAATCCCGATCACAAATGTGCCGGCAACAATTGAGCAGTGCATCGTGTGGGGAACGCCGACATATCTAATCAAGCAGGCATTAGAACGCGCAGGCCTGACAGGGCAGCTTTTGAAGGCTGACGGCGAGAATCTTATGCGAAAACTGGAGCATCGAGACAATGGTTAATGAGGCTAGCTACAACCTGTCACAAAGCGTTAGCGCGCTGAAACCGAAAGACAAGGCTCCGAATTCAGCGCATGTGCTTGATGTGTGGATCACCAAAGCAGAGCGTGATCTAAACAGTGATGGGGGCAGACTTGGCTGGCTGATCACATCCACAATTGCGACAGCGGTTCTACAGCAGACACTAGATGGGCAAGATGAGCCATCCTTTCTACTCAAGGGTGGATCGCTGCTACAACACAAGCTGCGCGCCCCTACACGTGCGACAACTGATATCGACGGGCTCATTCGTGGTGACATCGATACCTTCCTTGAAAGTCTCGATGCCTTACTAATCCAGTCATGGGGTCCATTCGAGTTCAAGCGAAGTCCCATCGAGGTGATCAATGTCCCCACCAAGGTGATCAAACCTCGTCGCTTCCGATTGATTATTACCCTCAACAACAAAACATGGCGAGGCGTTCAAGTAGAGCTATCCCCAGACGAAGGACTCGCAGGTCAAGCATACGAACGTACAGCTGCCCCTTCCCTCTCTGGGTTTGGGCTTCCGACCCCCGACTTTCTTGCGTCGTTGGCGATGCAGTACCAGGTCGCTCAGAAGGTGCACGCATCGACTGATCCGCATGATCCACCAGAGTATGTGAATGATCGAGCTCGCGATGTTCCGGATCTGCTACTACTGCGTGACCTCGCAAACGAGACCGGACATCCTGACAGACTGAGCATCAAAGCGGCCGTCCTAGATATCTTCAAAGCCCGCGTAGATGAAGCTGAGACCCTAGGACTGACTCCACGACTCTGGCCAGCGCGTCTGGTTGCCTATCCGCACTGGCAAGGCAGCTTCGATAAAGCTGCCCAAGACGCCGGGTTGCACATCACCCTCGAAGACGCTGTCGCTCAGGCCAATGCTTGGCTAGATGAGATCGACGATGCCTGACGCACGACTGCTGCATGTCAAAACCTTGACATTGTGGTAAGGAATTGACAGCTCAGTGTCGCTGAATCAGGCAACTGATCTAAAACCAAAGTGGACAGTAAGTGGACACCTGGGCTGATCTCCAGCCCCTCTGCCTCCTCTAATACGGCGCTTCGGATTCTAGCGGGGTGTTGTTGTGTGGTTTTGTGTTGTTTTTGGGCGAAGGTGCTCCAGACTTTTGGTGTGAAACATAAATCAAAGCACACCTTCGCTGTATCTGATTCTACTGAAATTGTTAAAGCTCTTGTTGGTTTGAAAGACGTTCGGGTGCTCAAATATGTTCGTAACGGGCCTGATGCTGAGTTGGTAATCGAACAGATCATAGATGAGGTTTACTGTCCTGAATGTGGCCAGTTAGCACGCGTTAAACAACGACCGGTGGTGCGCTATATAGATATGCCTGTTTATGGGACGCCGATGCGTTTGGCTTGGCGTAAACATCGGATGTGTTGTGTTGACCCAGACTGTCCGAAACAAAGCTGGGTGTTAACAGATCACCGGATCAGCGCTAAACAATGTTTGTTAACTACCAGGGCTGCGAAATGGGCCACTTCGCAGGTAGGTCAAGGCCGTACCGTTAGTGAGGTAGCAGCCGAGCTTGCTTGTGACTGGCACACCGTCAATGATGCGGTCACCTACTATGGGCAAGCGCTGCTAGCAGCTGACCGTAAACGGCTATCTAAAACTACAGCTATCGGGTTAGATGAAACTAGTTTCGTGAAACTGGCCCGGTATCACAAAACCTTTGCAACCACTGTCGCTGATGTAGCTAACCATCAAATCATTGATATTCTTCCCACAAGGAATTTTGTAGATGTTGCAGCGTTCATCAACGCTCAATGTGAATCTTGGAAACAGCGCATTGAATACGGCGCGTTAGACATGTCAAACACATATGCAGCTGTGTATACAGTGATGCTACCTGAAGTGATCCAGGTGGTTGACTCATTTCATGTGGTCCGTTTAGCGAACCAGGTGTTGGACCAGGTACGCCGACGGGTACAACGACAACAAACCGGGCACAGGGGCCGTAAAGACGATCCGCTGTACAAGATTAGGCGTTTACTGGTCACCGGTGAGGAAAGACTAGACGATGCGGCTGCTGCCCGTTTATCATCCCTGTTAGCACTTGGAGACCCTGATGCTGAAGTTGGAATCGCACACCGGGTGAAAGAACGCATACGAGATTTCTATCGTGAAACCAGCCCTGCCATAGCACGTACAATCTTGACCGATGTGCACGCTCACTGCATGCAACCATCAATGCCACCAGAAATCATCAAACTTGGACGTACCATAGGGAAATGGTTCGACAAGATTTGTAACTACCATTTAGCACGAATATCCAACGGCCCAACCGAAGCGTTAAATAACCTGATCAAACGAATCAAACGCATCGGATACGGCTTCACAAACTTCAACAACTACAGAATCAGAGCTCTACTATATGCAGGAAAACCCAACTGGCGAATCCTCAACTCCATCACCATCCAATGAACCAGGAACCCCGCTAGAATCCGAAGCGCCAGTTAGGTCGTGCGATGCACGACACACTCCACCCGAGCGAGTGGGGCGAGTGGGGCTCGAACCCACGACCGACGGATTATGAGTCCGTAGCTCTGACCGGCTGAGCTATCGCCCCAGATGTTTAATAGCTCCCCCGGGAGGACTTGAACCTCCAACCTGCGGATTAACAGTCCGACGCTCTGCCGATTGAGCTACAGGGGAATGTGCTAAGCGAGGATACGTTACCACAGGTCGACCCAATCCTGCACGAGCTACGGGTCATGCCAACAATTCGAGAATTTTTCTGCCCAGACTGCCATCATTGTTTGAACCGATACGACCAAAGCCAGCAGCATGTAGCAACTGGTGAGCATTTTCCATCACGAAACCCCTCCCAGCCCACGCCAACATCTCAAGATCATTCGGCATATCTCCAAACGCAGCAACCGCAGTCGAATCAATGCCGAGTAGTGAACACACATCGGCCAAACCAGTGGCTTTGTTTATTCCGGCGGCGGCGATCTCAACCAGGCCAAATGGTTCTCCCATCGAAGCATGGGTGAGAGCCAGCTCGGAGCTCACAGCACCTTTCGCAAGCCTGACCAGTTCATCTGAAGTCAGCACGTGATGAAAACCAAGAAGTTTGATGATCGGCTGATGTAGCTCAATCATCTGAAAAATATCGCCTGGAACAGCATTCCAGTCGGTAAACTGCTGGATAGGCGCATCAACTTCACAAGGAAAGCAGCACTGAGTCTCCACTCCAAAAGTAATGCCAGGTATTCTCGCGCGCAGAGCGTGAATAGTTTCCACCGTCAACTCGGAGTTCAAGTGGTGTACGAAGCGCATCTTTTCGCCGACCATGTCATATAGTTCTGCGCCGTTGCTGGCTACAACTAGTGGGAAAAGCCCTGGTATTTTACGAATCACAGCGAGCCAGCGGGAAGGACGGCCGGTGCAAACTACAAACGGAATGTCTAGCTCGTTCGCGCGGTGAACAGCTTCCATATTTGTGTCCGGAACTGTTTTTTCATCGTCAAGAAAGGTGCCGTCCAAGTCAACGGCAATTAGCGCTGGCCTCATAGCCGTGAATCTGGCGAAGGGGAACCACCGGGGTCGCCGGATTCAGAAGGAGTAGGCGAACCTTCCGATTCCGAAGGTTCGGGCGACTCAGAGTCTGACGGTTCTGGCGATTCCGAGTCTGACGGTTCTGGCGACTCAGAGTCCGACGGGTCAGGTGAATCAGGGGGAGGAGACCCAGACTCGGGCGCATTTGTGGGCACTGGCGGCGGCGGAGGCTGCGGCGACGACTGTTGAAACAGCAGGATAGCAATAAGAATCGCCAAAGCTGCCAGCAACAGCATCAAAAGCCAACTAGCCAGAATAGACAGTGCACCCGCTCGGTCATGGCGGCCTGGCCAAGGTAACGGCCAAACCCGAGTGGAACCAGGGCTGAAGCGGTTAATCCAGTGCAGATTGAACTCAGGGCCTGCTGGAACATCGTTGGGATTGGGTTTGCTCAACCCCAGTTGTACCTCGGCAAGAATCCTGGTGGCTTCTGCTACCGCTTGGGGGCTGCCATCGTAGGCAAGTGCCACCCAAGGCGATTGCGGTATCGAACCAGGTTCGGTGGGGTCGTCGTCCTCAGCGCGGAATTTTCTACCCAAACGTCCGCCATCTTGTCCTTCGCCGCCGCGGGCAATCACAGTATCGATGTGCATTTGATTCACCAACGAACCAAGACGATCTCTGGCGGCAGCATCGCTAGCTGCACCTTCTGAGAGCATAATCAGCGCGGTAGTAGTTTCATTATCATCGTGTGCTACATAGGCGACACCCGATGCAGCAGCAGTCAGTCTGGCATCCAACCAGAAATCGCCTACTTTCGCAGGGTCTTGCGAAAGTAGCGGCGACAACACTACCCAACTCTGGTTGCTATCTGACATTTGCTTCCTTCGATTCTTGGCTCCAATTGTGCCTCATTAGGCAAACTAATGGCGCAGCGACTTAAGAATAACTCGCAAATGGCTGTGAGGTTTACTACAAGAAAGTGGTTCAACGGCTCGAATTTCATATTACGCGGTATCGTTTACCTGGTAAGAACAAGCAAGCAGGAGAAAAAGTGACACAGCCGCATATTGGCCAAATCCCTGGCGGGGTCGGTGGCAATCCACCTCAAATTGCAGCTAAACAGGCCGCGCCGCCCCCTGGTGGACGTCCGGCGATTCCGGCTCAGCAGAAAAACGCAGATGCAGCAAAGACATTGAGTCAAGCCATTGCTCAAGTCCAACGGGTGATCGTGGGACAAGAGCATATGGTTGAACAGTTGATGGTTTCGCTGCTCGCAAAAGGACACTGTCTGCTAGAAGGCGTGCCAGGGGTGGCGAAAACGCTGGCGGTGCGAAGTTTCGCCACTGTGGTGGGCGGCTCATTCGCTCGTATCCAATTTACGCCGGACTTGGTTCCCTCAGACATCGTCGGCACCCGCATCTATTCGGCTCGCAAAGAGGAGTTCGACACCATACTTGGGCCAGTGTTTGTCAATTTCGTGCTTGCTGATGAAATCAACCGTGCTCCAGCGAAGGTGCAGTCCGCCATGCTGGAATTGATGGCTGAAGGTCAGGTATCAATCGGTGGGAACACCTACAAGGTTCCCGACCCTTTCATCGTGATTGCGACCCAGAACCCAATCGAATCTGAAGGGGTTTACCCGCTGCCAGAAGCCCAACGTGACCGTTTTTTGCTTAAAGTTGACGTGCCATACCCCAGAGGTCATGAGGAGTTAGAGATTCTACGCCGCATGAGCGTGAAACCACCGACTTCCGATCCAGTACTAGATCCCGATGTGGTACGAGAGTTGCAGGAACGAGCAACTAACGTTTTCGTCCACAACCTCGTGTCCGACTATGTGGTACGACTAGTGCTCGCCACCAGAAACCCGCAAGAGTTTGGGATGCCTGATCTGGAATCTGTGATTCAGATCGGTGCCAGCCCCAGAGCTACCCTCGGATTGGTGGCAGCAGCGCGGGCACTGGCATTGATTCATGGCCGTGACTATGTGCTGCCCACTGATGTGCAAGCTGTCGCTGCTGATGTGATGGGACACCGAATGGTGCTGAGCTTTGATGCAATAGCCGACAACATTTCCGCTGCGCAAGTAGTAAAACGCATCGTCGCAATGGTTCCACCGCCAACTCCGGTCTGGAACCAGCAAGCAAAAGCCTGAGTAAATCGTGACTCCTAGGCCTGCTTTCGCTTCCGCTGAACTGGGTGCAGTAGCTTCAGTTCTGGCTGAACCGACAGCACCTTCGCTGCCGTTGAGTAAATTAGCGCCCGAAGCTGCGCTGAAGCGACTGGAGTTGACCATCGTACGGCGACTGGAAGGTTTTTTACACGGAGAGCATCAAGGGCTGTTTCCAGGTCCTGGCACCGAATTGACCGATGCTAGGGCGTACGTTCCCGGCCAAGACGACGTGCGAAAAATCGACTGGGCGGTGACCGCACGCACCACCGTTCCACACGTTCGAGACACGATAGCTGACCGCGAACTTGAAATTTGGGCGTTGCTAGATGTGACGCCTTCAATGAACTGGGGTACCGAAGGAGTCACCAAACGCGACCTCGGCATAGCCGCGATAGCAACCATCGGTTTTCTTTCTGCCCGGCAAGGTGACCGTTTCGGTGGAGTTATCATGCGCCCTGACGAATT
>WRJP01000097.1 GCA_009778535.1 Propionibacteriaceae bacterium
GGTCCATTTGAGCGAGGCCGCAGCCATATCATCAATCAGCCGATGCTCGTAGGTCAGTCCAGCAGCAGCGAACTGCTCAGCAAACTCGTTGGCAAAAACCTCAGCAAAAATGTCTTTGAATGCACCATCGTACGCCTTGAGAATCGTGTTCTTGGTCGACAGATAGACCGGATAGTTGCGTTTGAGAGCATAGGTGAAGCAAGCACGGGCGAAGCCTCGAATAGAGTCGGCGTTGTTGTACATGCCCAGCGCGACTCCCCCATTAGTGCCAAAGTCGGCAATCTCGCGCTCAATGGGAGACGAACCGTCGGCCGGTGTGTACGTAATTGTGACCTTCCCTGCACCTGGAATTTTAAAGTCAACAGCCTGATATTGGTCGCCGAAGGCATGTCGTCCGATCACAATGGGTTTTGTCCACCCAGGTACTAGGCGCGGAATGTTCGAGATGACAATGGGCTCCCTAAATACCACACCATCTAGGATTCTCCGGATCGTGCCATTCGGGGAAAGCCACATCTTCTTCAGCCCAAACTCGGCGACGCGAGCCTCATCTGGAGTGATCGTCGCACATTTGACACCGACACCGTGGCGGATGATCGCATTCGCTGCATCGACAGTCACCTGGTCGTCAGTTGCATCACGATTCTGGATAGACAAATCATAGTAGTCAAGATCGACATCAAGGTATGGCAGGATTAGCCGGTCTTTTATGCTCTGCCAGATGACTCGCGCCATCTCATCCCCGTCGAGGTCTGCGATTCTTCCCTTAATCTTTATCTTTTCCATCGTCATTTCCTCTCCTGGATGTGGCAGTCAATCCTACTGTGAATCGTCAGCCAATGCCTTCTGCGCAAGCAATCCCGATCTGAAAGCAGCAAGGTTTTTACGTAAAACGTGTGGTCAGCTCTGATTCTTCTTGATAGGCTCAAAGGACTAAAATTCTACCCATCCAATGAAGATGGCGCCAAAGGAATAGGTGCGGGAAATCAGTCAGGAGAAACATGGCTTCAGGAGCAAACACTGCCTCTGCGGAAAAAACGATTGATCAGCTCGTACACGATCTGACGAAGGGCTTGAGTGTCCTACTGATCGGGCTACCCCAATCTGGCAGAACACACATTGTACGTTCGGTGGCTAACGAGTTGAATCTTCTTGGTGCCAATACCATCATGTTACGCGGCAACCGCATGCTAGTAGATAGGCCACTGACGGCGTTATCGCTAGCTGGTGTCAATATCGACGAAACGCATCAAGGCCAAGGCGGTTCGATCATAACTCGCGCCTCACTCTCGCTGGAGACGCTTCTGGATCGGCCAAAGAGCGTGCTCCTAATAGATGATGCCGACGGGCTTGACAAAGTAAGCGTTGGAGTTATTTCTGACCTGCGCTTGAAGAAGGCAGTTCCAACATTACTGGTTGGTACTTTTGGGACAAGCCGCGAAGAACTGATTCAAGAACTGGTTTCTGCCTCCCAACCTGGAGTGTCATTTGAATTAAATGGAATGTCGCTTGAAGATATCTCGCAGATGACAGGTGCCATACTGGATGGGAAAGTCAGTTCCGGCACTTCGGCAAAGATTGCTGCCCTTTCTGGTGGGCTTCCGGGATTAGTGCAAGCTATTGTAAAAATTGGATTACGTAATGGGCGTCTAATACAGCGAAACGATGTCTGGATTGCACACGGTGATCTGTGGGATCGAGCGCTGGAGTTTCAATTGCTGCCCTTCATGCGGGGGCTGCATCGCGATGAGCAAAAAAGTCTGACACAATTGGCGTGGGCAGAAAATCTATCTCAAGCAGAAGCAAACGCATTAGTTGGCGAAGAACTCGTTCACAAACTTGCACTAAATAATTTGCTTCACATAGATCAAATCACTCAAGAGTCCCGGGTTCGAGTATTTCCGCAGGCGTTAGCGCATTATCTGCGTGACGATCCTGATAGTTTTGAGTCATTCACCGACCGCTACAAGATGGTTACGAGTGGCCAAGGACACTGGCCATCCGACCTAACCGGCCCGGATGCTGCTTCCTTGGCTGAACAAATCCGCACCCGCTGGCTCGACGAAATAGCGCGCCAGTGGGTCATCTGGGATGAAGACAAAGTACCACGTACCGCAGTTCCGTTACTTTCGGCGCTTTTCTCCGGGGTACTTGACATCGAAAAGACTGAAGTTGTGGCCGCGAAGACCTCACCCGGAGACGACCTTGGCTTGTTCACCGAGTTTGTTTTCCATACCACCCTGTATCGCGCAATTTGGGAAAACAATCTCGAAGCTGCCATGTCAGAACTCGCAGCACACCGCAGCAATCATCCCAAAATGAGTGCGCGCGTGCGCGCGTTCGAGTCTCACCTGATTATGATATGTGACCGGGTTCCTGAAGCTGCGATGTTGGAAGTCGGTCCCGACGAGGACGACGCGCGTGCAGCCGACTTGCTGCATACGATCAAGGCAGAGTCGTTACTGGCTCAAGGATTTGTGAACGATGCAAGAAAGCAGTTAGCCCTTGTTGACCCACATTACATGCCCGTGCGAAATCTGAAGCAGGCTCTAGACGGACTAGTGGAAGTGCTCAGTGGAGACCCTGAAGCTGGAATAGAGCTGGCTACGAAGTGTTTGAAGAACGCACTGACAACACTTGATGTTCATGCCATATCTGGGTACGCCTATGTCGCGGCATTAGGCATGTGCATACTTGGCCGACTCAACGAACTCGAATCCGTGGTGGAAGTGGTTTACCGCACTACCGATGCAAATTTATTCCAGAATAGTTTCCGAACCGGCTTGCTGATGTTGGGCTCATATGCAGCAGATTGGGAAGGCCGCCGTGAATATGCGCAGAGCCTGGCATTTCAAGCTAAGCCTATCGGGGTAGGTACGGGCCCCTTCCCAGGAATGATGGCGCAACAAACCGTGCTGTACGATGCTTCTGGATCAGGTACGGAAATCTGGGACGAGGTGGATAATCTCCTTGACCGCGGGTACATCACCTCTGCTGTATTTCTAGGTATGGCTGCCATCGAGACAGATCACCATACGACACGGGCGACAAACCTGATAAACCAGGCATCGCGGACTCAAAGTGAGCTGCTGCGGGCGCTAGTGAACTATATTGCAGCGGTAGCAAATGGAGATTTAGCAAACTTCAAGAACGTGGTCGCAAAGTTACGCAAGCACAGCGGTCCAATCGACACGACCCGAGCGACTATCACCTGGGCGTTGATGCTACGCGAACGCGGAGACAACGAAGGCTGGCTGAAGCAGACCGAAGCTGCCTGGCGTGAGTCTGGACAGATTTCGCGTTCGGTCGCTGGCTTGTTCTCACGTCTGATTGAAACTGTAGATATGACTTCGCGAGAGATTGAAGTAGCAAGCTATGTGACTAGAGGGTTGTCGTCTACCGAGATCGCAACCAAGATCGGAGTCGCCACCCGAACGATCGAAGCACACCTGCATTCGATCTATCGAAAGACCGGCGTAAACAGCAGGGAAGAACTGCGCCAGATCAGCAGAACCTGGCTATTCTTGTAGACCGGCCATGCGACCTTTTTCTCGCCGAAACCCGCCTGCACTCTATTTGGAGCCATCAGTCGACTGGAGGAACAGGGAAAACCCGCTCGCAATATAGAACGTAGCGCTGATAGTTTTTGCCCAACGGATTACACGAGATCAACGTGAGGAGTTCACGTCCTTCCTGGATCATAACTTTGTCGATTTCGTTGGGTTTGATTATCCGAATTTCAGCAGCACGGTAGACCAGTGTTTCCCGAAAGTTAGTGAGGGTGATCTCATCTCCGATTTTGATTTCGTGAATGTTGCGGAACATCTTCAGCGTGCCGCCGCGATGCGCAGCAATCACCGTGTTCGTGTTCTCGCCGCCGATCGGATAACTAGTTTGGGTCAGATGCACCGCACCTTTGCGCATGTTTTCTCGGTTCGCGCCTAGAAAGATGGGCAACTCCATGTTTATTGTCGGGAGTGAAATAAAACCTATGCAATCGTCCTGAATCCCGTAAGCACTCAGATCAATGCCAGCTCTTTGATACGAGAAGGCATCCACAAGTGCTGACTGTCCGGTTTGGAATAGCCTCTCATTTTCCGATTTCAAGAATTGATACAGTTCCTCGTTGGGTTTGACCTGATCCCCTACTTGAGGATACTTAGCGCTAAATTCATGTTTGTAGCTAGCGATCTGTCTGTCGTAGAACAGATTCTCCACTTCTGGGTATGCCATCACTGCAACCCCCGCTAGCGCCACGACAGCGGCGATAAGGTAACGAAAGCGCACATGCTTCTTCACACGCTTGCCAGTTTGAGTGTTTTCAACAAGTGATTTCATGTTTCTACACCACCTGAAGCAGCACGTTGCTTCTTTCGGCGACGTTTTACAACCATCACGATGCCGATCAGCACGCCCATAGCTGTGGCAGTTACTACAGCAGCAGTAAACACCAATTTATCAATCGCGGAACCATTAATTTGTTCGATATTGTCATGCACCTCGGGAAGGTATTCCACACGTTCACCTCGCACCAATAATCTGTGCGAATTCACCCCATACGGTGTGCAAGTTAGCAAGGTCGCATAGTCCTTGCCCTCAAACCGCATCAACTCTTGGGTATCTTGCGGCTCTATCACCTTGATCTGGCCTACTTCATATGCCAATACTTGGTTCAACACCCGAATGTAGAACTGATCACCTTCGACAAGTTCAATGAGATCGGTGAACAGCTTTGCGTGAGTAAGTCCGGTATGTCCGGTAAGAACTGTGTGGCGCGAAGATCCGCCGATGGGCAGCGTGGAACCCTCAAGATGACCTACACCCTTCTGCAATACCGAATCGGAAGTTCCATGATAGATCGGCACCAGCAAACCAATCTTGGGAATGTCTAAGTAGCCCATGCTTTGACCCAGGCGCAGCATTTGCCAATAGTCTTCTGTCATTGCCATGCCAGTACCTTCAAGGAATGGGTCGTGCACCGGCTGTCCTGTCAGGCTCTGGTTATATTGCTCGGCAGCCGCTAACGCCGCATTAATGTCAGCTTCGCTAAGCTCGGCTACCTTGTCTTCGTAGGCTTGTACCGCCTGCGAACCATGCTTCACTGCCAGATAGTTACTGACCGTTGGATATGCCAGCGCACCGATACCCAAAAGAATCACTAAAACCAGAATGAGTTTTCGCTTCATCACTTACCCCATTTTCACCAACTCGTATTGAAGAAGGGCCGTCGTTATCAAAGCGACGACCCTTCCTGCTGCAAGAACCTTGGTACTCACTCATCTTTTTGAGTGCGCACCGTATTGGTTCCAGCCCGCATTAGTGAGTTTCTGCATCCCCTCTGCGCCGAGTGACCCCGATCAACACAGCGACACCCAAGAGTGCGACACCAGCGACCGTCCACAAAATCGTTCCCATGCCGCCAGTTTCCGGAAGCGTGAATCCCTTGGAGTTCTTAACCGTCAAAAGATACATATGGTCGTAATCTTCGGGATCGTTCAACTCAAGGTAGGCGCTCTCGAAACTAACCTCGATAGGAGCGGTCAACAAGTTATACCCGGCCGGAGCCACAGTTTCGACGACCCAATAGGTCTGCCAAATCTGGTCGTCGCTAGCATCAACAATGAAGTCACGCAAACCAGCGAACGCCGCAACGTTAGTAGGAGAAATTTCATAGTCATTGGCAGCGTCTAATGCTGTCCAGGTGGCAGCTGGATAGTCGTAGAGCACACTGTCGGAATCAATCCGCAAGAAGTAACCAGCTCGCGCATTTTCTTCACTGGTAGCAATCTTGAACTTGGCACCATTCAAAGCCTGCGCAGTTTCATCGATCTTGGTGATCGAAATAGCAGCAGTATGGATGTTTGCCCCTTTGCCGTCAGATTCGGCGTAATAGTCAGTGCCCTGCGAGTTCGTGAAATCAACATTGGCGGTGTTAGGAACAGTCAAATCCGAACTGGTAAGAATCGAAGCGTTGACCGTCGCATCAAAATCGACACTTACGCTAGTCGCTTTTTCTAACTTTTCACGACCTGATGTTTGGAAAGTAACCGAAAGCGTTCTAGTAGGCACGTCATATGCGATCACATAATCCGTCCCCGCAACGAGCGCATCGGCACCAGAAAGAATCGGCAGTGTAGAAACTACGACCGAACTTTCGTCAAGATCTAACGCAGCATCCAGGGTATCTGAAATGATGAACTTCTTGCTGTCAGAAATATCACCAGGGATTGAAACGGTAATCGTGTAGGAAACGGTGTCGCCCACTGCGACTGCACCCTTGCTAGCTACTTCTTTTTCCACTGTCAGCGCTTCATTCTTCGGATACACGTGAACCTCGTCTAACCAGCCATCGCCGGCAGGATTTGTCATCGGCACTGCCACAACGAACGGTGCCGCAGCTTGGCTAATAAACAGCTCTTCGCCAGTATTTGCATTAGTTATGCTGGTCGATGCGGCGACGTTCTCAATGACTAAATAGAAACCCTGCCCTAAATCAGCAGCCTTAGCGATGCCATTCGGACCAGTCGTGACGCTCGAAGGCGAAGCAGCACTCAACAAATACTCACCGATTAGAGTCGTGCCGCTATAAACCTCTAAATTCCCGGTTGTAGTGTTCCGAACATAGGTACCGGCTGGCGGAACTGCTGGCCACTGATCACCAGGCTCTGACGGAATCGCTGTTCCCGTTACGTGGAATAAATCAAAAACCAC
>WRJP01000098.1 GCA_009778535.1 Propionibacteriaceae bacterium
TTGAAAATCGGATTCTCATTGCAGAAAGCCGCATATTCGGGCAGATGCTTCTCCAGCCATTTGATCACATCGCGCAACTCGGAGATCGCGGTATCGGGCAGGTCGTTTGCCACACCACCAGGGCGCAGATAGGCATGGTTCATTCGCAAACCTGTCACCGACTCAAAGAAGTCGAGAATCATTTCACGTTCCCGAAAACCTATGGTCATCACCGTTAGCGCGCCGATCTCCATGCCGCCGGTGCCAATTGCGACCAGATGGGAGGCGATGCGGCAAAGTTCCATGAACAACACGCGGATGTCTTTGGCACGCTGCGGAATATCGGTTTCAATTCCCAACAGGCGTTCCACCGCTAGACAGTAAGCCGCCTCGTTGAAGATCGGAGCCACATAGTCCATACGAGTGACAAACGCCGAACCCTGGTTCCAGGTTCGATACTCCATGTTTTTCTCAATGCCGGAATGTAAAAATCCGATACCAGGACGACATGACAGCACCGTTTCGCCGTCACATTCGACCATCAGGCGCAACACCCCATGCGTAGATGGATGCTGCGGCCCCATATTGATGACCAGAATTTCATCACTGCGTTCGGCTTGGGAGGTGGCGATAGCGTCAAAGTCGCCAGGGCCGTTAGCTGTATAGGAAATAATGTCTTCAGCTTCGGCTCCAGCGTAGTAATCAACTTCGTCAGGACTGATCTGTTTGGTATCCATCAGTTTTTCCTTCGCTGGTCAACCGGCGGAACGCTCGCGCCTTTGAATTCAATCCCGATGCCCCCCAGCGGGTAGTCCTTGCGTCCCGGATGGCCTACCCAATCGTCTGGCATCAAGATTCGGGTCAGATGCGGATGGCCGTCGAATTGCACCCCGAACATGTCCCAAGTTTCGCGTTCATGCCAATCGGCGGCCGGATAGGTCGCCACGACGGAGGGCACATGCGCATCAGCTAGCGAACAGGTGGTTTCCAAACGCAGCCGACGATTGTGCGTCATGGACTGTAGGTGATAGACCACATGCAACTCAGCACCAGTCAACGTCGGATAATGCACCCCCGATACCGACAGACAGCATTCAAAACGCAGCTTGGAATCGTCACGCAGCGCCTTCACTACGTCGAGCAGCTTTTCGCGGGAAATGAAGTACGTTAGCTCCCCGCGATCAAACACCACCTGGTCGTAGGGATTTGGAACCAATTCAGTTAACCGAGCGGTCACTTCGTCATACCAGGCACCAAGGGGCGACCCCAGGTCAGCTACCGGATCAGCATCGATCGGGACCTCGTCATTTTCGAAGGTCGTGGTGGCAGCTTCGGGTTCGGTTTCCTGTTTTTCCGCGATTGGAGTTGGCGTGGTCGGCAGTTTGGACTGATTCTTACTCATCTCATCAGCTCTTTCTGCTCTATGATCGACGGCGCGTCCAACGCTTCGGCTTCGGCTTGCGCGAATGCCGCTAATTGGTGTTTGGCCATCGGGAATTTCATCACTATTTCTTTGCGCAGTTTCCACATCGCATCGATCAGCATGTCAGGACGCGGTGGGCAGCCTGGAATGTACATATCGACCGGCACGATGTGATCGCCGCCTTGTACTAGCGCGTAATTGTTGAACATTCCGCCCGAAGAAGCGCAAGCTCCCAAAGCTATAACCCACTTGGGATTCGGCATCTGGTCGTACACTCGCCGCAATACTGGTGCCATTTTCTGACTTACCCGTCCAGAAATGATCATCACATCGGCTTGACGCGGTGAGGCACGGAATACTTCTTGACCCCAGCGACCGGCATCGAAACGCGGCGTTCCGAACGCCATCATCTCGATGGCACAGCAAGCAAGTCCAAATGTTGCAGGCCAGAAAGAGGCTTGGCGCATCCAGCCGAAAACCGCTTCCAGGGAAGTCAGGATGACTCCGTTCGGGAGATGATTCTCAATACCGCCGGTTGTGAATTGTTTCTCGCTCACCTAGCCTCCTCAGTCCCACTCCAGGCCGCGCCGCCGCCAAACAAAGATGTAGGCAATAAAGACTGTTGCCATGAAGATCAACATCTCAAATAGTGCAAACCAGCCGAGTTGATTGAACGAAACCGCCCAGGGGTAGAGAAAAACGATCTCGATGTCGAAGATGATGTAGAGCATCGCAACAAGGTAGTACTTAACCGGAAATTTGCCTCCGCCTGGCGGTTCAGGAGTGGGATCTATCCCACATTCGTAGGCTTCGTACTTTGATCGGTTAGCACGTTTGGGCCCTAGATAGCTGCTCAAGATTATTGCCACAGCTAGGAAAAAAGCTGCCAGCGCCATAATCCCCAACAGCGGAAGGTACGGACTCATCTGTTCATTAATCCCTTCTGTTCAGAACTTACGCCGCAGGCGCCAGTCTTGCAAGCGCAGAGATGGTTTTGTCCATCCAATCTCCGGCATGCGTGTCGTAAAGGTGGGACAACAACTTCATCGTAAATTTCATCAACGCCGGACGAGATAATCCGTACTTCGTACATATCCGCATCACCTCGGGCTTCGAGATCAGAGTTGCAAAAAATTGACCAAGTCGAAAGTACCCTCCCCACTCGGCCTTTAGTCGAGACGGATATCTTTGGAGCGCTGACTCCGCTGCATCCGTTCCAACCCCTCTAGCGTATCCATCATTTATGGTTTCTGCTGCAATATGGGCTGCCTCCATTGCATATGAGATGCCTTCGCCGTTGAATGGGCTTACCATTCCGCCTGCATCGCCCACCAAGAACAGTCCGCGGGCATATGCAGGTTGGCGGTTGAAGCTCATGGGTAGGGCTGCCGAACCAATCTCGCCAACTCGGTTTTCTTCCGTAAAACCCAGCGATTGCGGGAGTCCAAGCAGCCAAGTTTGCATCAATGCACGAAAGTTTGTCCGCTTGAAGGCTTTGCTGCGATTGAGCATCCCTAGTCCAACGTTGCAAGTGCCGTCTCCCATCGGAAAGACCCACCCGTAACCTGGCAGGAGTTTAGAGCGGTTTGGGATTCCATCCCACAGTTCGAGCCAGGACTCCATATAGTCGTCGTTTGATTGCGTCGAACGATAATAGGCACGAACCGCAACTCCTAGCGGTCGGTTTTTCTTGATGTTTATCCCCATCGCGGTCGCCAGCCGTGATGAGTTTCCGTCGGCAGCTACCACGATTGGCGCACAAAATTCCTCGTCACTGGTGGTTTTAACGCCGGTGATTCGGCCGCTGGTTGAATCAAGGATGGGGGCATTAACGTTCGTTTCGGGGAAGAATTCTGCTCCGGCTTGGATTGCCCGATTTACCAATGTTTGATCGAAAAGTTCGCGGCGGCAGGTCAAGCCAAAATCCGGAAACTCGTTTATGGCAGGCCAGGGCAGTTCTAAAACTCCAACACGACCTCCGTAGACTCGCAGTCCGCTGTTACGTTTCCAGCTACTGAAGTCAATCCCCAGTTTTACCAATTCTCTAACGGTGCGCGGTGTCAGACCATCGCCGCAAACCTTTTCCCGCGGGAAACGCGATTTGTCCAGCAAACTCACATGCAGACCCGAATCTGCCAGATGCGCGGCTGTCGTTGCACCAGCAGGACCAGCACCAACAACGACAACGTCGGAAGCTATCAACCTAAGCCTCCAATCTGGCTCGCAGCGGCCGCGTGAACCACATTTCGGCTCCAGGAAGCACCATCTGGGAACATTCACCTTTCCCGAGACCATAACGTTATCGAAAAAGTCTGCCAGAAAGCACCATCCCAGCGCCATTCGGCGACTCAGCAAAAGGATCTGGTGATGGCTCGTACGAATCATCTGTTTCCGATCCGACCCTGGAAAAAAGCAAAACGAAAACTATCAGGGCTGGCAATACGGTTTGCGCAGAGACATCTACACTGACGGGAAAAAGACCAGCTCCAAGGCGCGCGAGCTTGCGGCTGCATTCACTTTGGCCGTCTCGTGTGTCAGCGGCAAATCACTTCGCCCGTCAATAGTCAAGGCTTACTACTTACGTATAGTACCACGTATCCATGCTATGCTGGGCATGTGGCATGGGAAGTCGAGATGGATTTGGCAGTCCACGAATGGTTGGACAGTCTGGACATTCCGACATACGAAGCGGTAATGACCGCAGTAGTCGTACTCAGCCGCGAAGGCCCGTCGCTGGGACGACCGCTGGTGGACACCATCGCCGATTCTCCACTGGCAAACTTGAAGGAGCTGCGCCCACCGTCGCCTGGCCGCCAGACGGTTCGGATACTGTTCGCGTTCGACCCGACACGAACAGCGTTCTTTCTGGCTGGAGGCGACAAGACGAACGACTGGCGTGGTTGGTATCGCCGCAACATCCCACTGGCTCAGGAGCGCTACGCGAACCACTTGAGAGCACTAGAAAGACGAAAGGACACATTGTGAGCATCACACTTGAACAGCAACTCGCCCACCGACCCGTCGATCCCGACAAGCTGGAGTCGATGGTACAAGATTTGCAGCGGCAGGTTCGCGCCTGGAAACTCCGTGAGGTTCGTGAGGCCCAAGCATTGACACAGGTCGCGCTCGCTCAGGATTTGGGGGTTGGACAGAACCGTGTCTCCGCTATCGAGCGGGGTGATATCGACCGTACCCAAGTTGCGACCCTGCGGCGCTACGTGGAAGCTCTCGGCGGCACGCTGGACGTAGAGGCCACATTCGGCGACACACGCTACGTGCTGACCTAGCCATCTGTTTATGCGAGCAGTGCGAGTTAGATGACGAAAAATAGAAGACATGGACTACATGACTAGAAACGGTGTTTCCATCCCTGAAGAACTGATCGAAAAATGGGCAGACCAAGCAGAACAGGGCATTTACCCTGGCACCCCAGGATCAACAACACGCCGCGCAACAGGACGGCCACGTCTTCACAGCCAGCCAATGACAGCAGTAACACTACGTCAACCTGATACTGAACAACATCGTGTCAAAGTCATGGCCGAACAAACAGGTGTCACCTTTCAACAGTTTTTGCGTCAACTCGTAACAACCGGCCTTGACCAACACACAGAATCGCCATCTGCATCAGACCAAAAACTATCGGTAAGCTAACGGCTATCCGCCCGTCAGCCGTCTAGTTCAGCTTCTTCTGCCTTCGCAGCGTGATATTCGGCATCTTTGATGCGGCGACGTTGTGCAGCCGGTCGTAACTCGATGAGTCTTTGATCTTCGCCTCTGCGTGCGAGCAATTCGGCTTCGGATTCTATTTGCGGCGCGAAATCAAAGATGACGGGATTCTCGCCAGTCCCTATCAGCACTTCGTCTCCAGCTTGCGCGCCTTGGGCAAGGAGTTCGTTTTCAATGCCGATGCGGACAAACCGATCTGCCAAATATCCAATAGCTTCAGTGTTGCTGAAATCCGTCTGCTGCACCCAGCGTTCGGGCTTCGTACCGCGGATTCGCCAAGAAAACTCACCTTCAGCGCCGGTGATCTTTTCTACGCTGAACTCTTGATCCGCGCTTACTTGCTTAGGGCGAATCACTATTCGTTTCCCAGGTTCGGGTGGCGCCAAACTGCGTTGTTGCGCTACCAGCGCCGCCATCGCGTAGGTGAGTTCTTTCAAGCCGTTGCCAGTCTTGGTGGAAATCTCGAACACTGGCCAGCCCTTGCTAGCAATGTCAGGTTTGACCAACTCGGCAAGTTCGGCGGCATCAGGAATGTCGACTTTGTTCAGCGCTACCATTCGGGGTCGGTCGTCTGTCCCCAGGTACGCCGTCAATTCTTTCTCGATCACTTCCAGATCACTGAGTGGGTCACGTCCAGGTTCGTAGGTTGCACAATCTATGACATGCACGATCGCCCGACAGCGCTCAATGTGGCGCAGAAAATCATGACCCAGCCCCTTGCCTTCGCTCGCTCCTTCAATCAGACCCGGAACGTCAGCAATCGTGAAGGTTACGTCTCCGCGAGTCACAACTCCGAGGTGCGGAACCAGTGTCGTGAATGGGTAATCGGCAATCTTAGGTCTGGCGCGCGACACGGCAGCGATGAGTGAGGACTTTCCAGCACTTGGAAATCCCACCAGACCGACATCTGCAACCGCTTTCAGTTCGAGTTGGATGGTACGACTCTCACCCATTTCGCCAAGCAGTGCGAATCCGGGAGCCTTGCGTGCGGGGGTTGCTAACGCGGCATTGCCCAGACCGCCGCGACCGCCCTGAGCAACCACCAATTCTGCATTTTCTTCACTCAGATCAGCTAGCTGTTCCCCAGTGTTTACGTCAGTAACCACAGTTCCTGCTGGCACCAGCAAGATGATGTCTTCAGCATTCGCCCCGTTTCTGAAAACTCCCTGCCCTTGTTTGCCATTGTCCGCGCGTCGCTGCGACCCGCGATGAAATTCGACAAGGGTGGTTAGACCGGGCTCAACCCGCAAAATGACAGAGCCGCCGTTACCACCGTTTCCGCCATCAGGCCCTCCCAGAGGCTTGAACTTCTCACGGCGAATGCTGGTGCAGCCGTTACCGCCGTTACCGGCGCTGACCTGCAATTTCACGCGGTCTACGAATGAAGGGATAGCCATCGCGTTACATCCATCGTCTGGAACTGTCGAGACTACCGCTCAGATTGAGGCTGTAGTCTCGGCTCAGCATAAGCAGCGGAACCTTGACTCCGCTTCGAATAGATGAGCCTGGATTATTCAAGCTACTGCGCAGCAG
>WRJP01000099.1 GCA_009778535.1 Propionibacteriaceae bacterium
TATGTCGCTCCGTGGTGGGAGTTGTCAGTGAACACCGGCGAATTGTTAGCCGAGCGGGGCATCATCTACGACCACTCGATGATGCATCGTGATTTTGAACCCTATTACGTTCGGGTGGGGGATTCGTGGACGAATATCAACTACGCGGCTGCTGCCGCATCCTGGATGAAGCCTCTGGTTCGAGGTACCACAACTAGTCTGGTTGAAATTGCTGCTAGTTGGTACTTGGATGATCTTCCTCCAATGATGTTCATCAAAGGAAGTGCTAATTCCTTCGGTTTCATCACACCTCGCCAGCTCGAAACCCTCTGGGTTGACCAATTCGACTGGGTATACCGTGAGAATGACTACGCCATCTTCCCAATGACCATCCATCCGGACGTTTCGGGCAGACCGCAGACGCTCTTGATGCACGAACGTTTAATCGAACACATATCGGCTCACGAAGGTGTGCGCTGGGTAACTTTCGACCAGATCGCCCGCGACTTCATCAGTCGGTATCCGATTCCTGGATAATTCGTTAGTCAGAGGTGGCGATGGGCGACATTTGAGCGTATCCGACAGGCGGTCGTTGACTAGACCTGAATAGTGTTGCTCCGTCAACAAGTCCGGGTGCCCATTGCCATCTTTGACGCTTCCTGCTTCTCATTCGTCAAATGGTTCAACGCGGGAACTTTTTTAGCTTTCCAATCTTGCTGTCAGCGGTACTCATTCGCAGGCACGGCGGCTAGGGCAAGGTTTGGATAAACGTCATCGTAGCAATTTGCATACTATCTGGAGAAAACAAACATGAAAAAAATGAACTATCTAACTGCCGTGGGTATCACGGTCGGTCTATTAGCTGGAATCTGGGTATTCACGTCTGGCCTGCTTGGAATCCCCAGTTTTTGTGGCTTCCTCGGTTGGGCTACCTATTTCGCTATCGGCAAGGGCAAAAACGGGCTGCTTACTGCGTTTTCCACTAACTTGTCCGGTGTGCTCTGGGGGTTGGGATCGATCTGGCTGATGAGCTTGCTACCGGATGGCTACTGGTACCTCATTGTTGTGATCGTGGCTGCTGCCTGCATGTGTTGGCAGGCCAATCTGAAGCTGCTTTCCTTCATTCCCGGCACTTTTATCGGTAACGCCTGCTTTTACGCGACTGACACCGGATTCGATCTGCTAGCCATAAGTTTCGTGGGGTTGGGTTTGGTCTGCGGAGTGGGTTGCGGATTAGCTAGCGACTATGCCGCTAGGGCGATCTCGACGTCCAAGACTGAAACCCTCGCATAACCGAGCCTGCCGTGTAGTAATCCCTAAGGATGAATCACTAGAGCGGTGGTCTAGCTAGCTTGCCAAGACCACCGCTGCGGCATTGGTTCAACAAAGCCCGCCCGTAATCGTGAAAATCCGAAGCATTTGGCAGATTTACAGATATGGCTCCGCAGTAGGGCAGCCTCAGCTAGAGTTTTAATGTCTGCATTTGAGGAAGGAAGCTGCCATGCGTATCGAGATCAAAAATAACGGACCTTACTTCGTGAGCGGGACAGTGCCAATCAGCGAGGCCGTGATAACGCCTGTGGAGCACCACTATGAATACGTCCCAGGTGACGAGGTAATTCCCGGTAATGCCGAAAAATACTACCTGTGCCGCTGCGGAAAGTCGGGCAACGCACCTTTTTGTGATGGTTCCCACGCCGGGAGCGGCTTTGACGGCACTGAAACTGCCGAAAACCTCCCCTTCACCGAACGGGTAACTGACGTCACCGAGGGTTCGACAATGGCGTTGCTGGACGACAGTCGTTGTGCTTTTGCCCGTTTTTGCCACCGTGACGAAGGGGATGTCTGGACGCTAACAACAGCCGACGAAGATGAGCACCTGAGGAGCGAGGCAATCATCGCTGCAAATGAATGCCCTGCCGGTCGCTTGGCGATGCTTTCGCTGGAAGATAAAGGGGAGTTCATTGAGGATCAGCTGGATCAGGAGGTTGTTATTCTGCAAGACCCGGAAAAGGGGGTATCAGCTGGAATCGCGGTGCGCGGCTCAATTGAAATCACCTCTGCCGCTGGAGAGCTATATGTGCCCCAAAATCGGGTTACCCTTTGCCGCTGCGGGGAGTCCTCCAACAAACCTTTCTGTGATGCCTCTCACGTCGGCGCCGGTTATGTAGACGGACGGTAGGTTCATTTCTACACCTGACGCATTTACCTGAAGTTCAGCCGACAGTAAGCGATGATGTTTTTCCGGCCACGGGCGGTTACGGTATAAAATACAAGGGCTGCATTCGTTGCATGCAACGCAGTCGTATGCCATACTACGAGAAAGCAGAGGCTCTGATGGCAACCGTGATTACTGTGAGAAACCTGGATGAAGAAACACAACGCGTTCTCAAACACCGCGCTGTTGAAAACAGACGGTCATTTGAAGCAGAAATTCGCTCGATACTGAACGCTGCCGCGCGCGAGCAGCCCCCGGCGCAGTCAAGTGCGCTATTTGCAGCAATCGCTGAGTTCCGCGAAGCAGCGCAAGGTGCCGATTTCGTGATTCCGGAACGCAATCTTGAAAAACCGCGTCAGGTATTCGCATGATCGTGCTCGATACGAATATCGTCTCGGCACTCATTACGCCCGAACATCCGGATTTCTCCATTATTGACCAGTGGCAGCAGGGTTGCGAAGATCAGGATTTTCGTGTGACAACTATCACTCTTGCTGAGATCGCATATGGAGTTGCTATCCTTCCTGAAGGGGCGAAAAAACGTGTCTTACTTAATGCAGCCGACAAAATGATTGCTTCCACAGCTAATTTTACCTTGTCATTCAATTCCCAGGCGGCCGCAGTCTACGGCCAGATCATGGCACTACGGCGATCTCAAGGACTCCCGATGAGCGTTTTAGATGCTCAGATTGCAGCTTGCACGTATGTGGCCGGTGCCATCCTTGCCACGCGGAATACCCGAGATTTCGTCAATTGCGGCATCACCATCGTCAACCCCTATGCAAGTGCCTAACCAAAACCAACTTGGGTCAACCCGTTGATACACCAGCGGGTGGCTGGCGGCAGCCCGCGCGTGCAATATAGAAGGGGCGAAATTCTCCACAACCTACCCGAAGGTTAGCTGGGGTAGAACGAAACGTGTACGTGGTTCTTATGGTTTTGGGTGTCTGAGCCGCGGTTGGCCATATTTGTCCACTTGCCTTTTGAAATGGTGTAGTTGCGCTGATACCAAATCAAATAGGTGACGTGGAGACGATTTCCGTTTTTGATTACCCAGTTGGCGATCTTGTCGCCCAAAGCCTTGTTTTGTTTGTAGTTCGGAAGCATGATGTCGATAGCGCGTCCATTTGGATGGTCTGTCGAATAATCACTTGACGCACGCCAGCCTCCAATAGTGACAATCTGGGGGAAAGCCTCTCGAATTTCCATTACCGCCGATTTTCCATAACGTTCCAGTCGATTCAAAGAGGTTGAACCCAGGTTTGCAGCAGTGTTGATGGGCTTAGTTTGTACGTAGTCGGTGTGAACCCAACGAATCTTTCCGCCCCAAATGACGCTCTGATAAGAGTTTTTCTTTACCCCAGTCGTAACTAGCTCTGCGCCGAAACCCATTACCGCGACTTTTGCCGACTCGACATCGGCGGCAGAGCGCATGTTCACCCCAGTGCCAGTGATATAAATCTTTCCGGTGGCGATGGGTAACGCGGCCGCGTTACCAGTTACCGCGAAGTAGCCTGTCAGAATCCAGCCCTTTTTCTGGTTGTAGCTCACTTGCGAATATGCATCAGTGTGAAGTCCGGTGAGTTCAACCTTGCTATTGGCAGGGACATTCCCTAGCGAATCGCTAACGGCAGAGGCAGCTTTGCGCAAGGTGAGCAGGTGGGTTGTGGTCGCAAGGTTTTTCGTGTCAGGCGTCGGGGTAGGCTTGTCAGGTGGAGTAACAATCGGCGGCGTAATGTCAGGGGTTTTATCTTGATTTACACTCAGATATTCCGTGTATAGCCAGCGCAGCGTATTTGACTCTTTCACTTCGGTGAAATCTCCGGAAGTTCGACCAGTAACCTCGACGGTTACCCCTTGTTTGAGAACTTTAATAATGTCAGACTTTAAATCTGGTTTTGTTCGTAGATTGACGTTGACATTGGTGACTCGCTTGCCGGGCAGCCCAGTTATTGCTGGGTTCTTTGATGTGGTTTTTGTCACATATTGGGCAAAAACGTAGGCAGTTTTCCCGTTGAACGTAATGGGCAGCCATTGGTTGGAAACCCCACCAGTAGCCAACACGATGTCGCCCTTTTTCAGTGTCATCAAAATTTCAACTGAAGTGGACGGGCCGGTGCGGACATTCAACTGTCCAGTCGTGGCATACGGCGTGGTCGCGGCCTGGGCGGTGTTGACAACAGCAAACCCGAGAGTTGTGACTATCATCGCAGTGGCCACTATCCATGCGAGCGTCATTCGAGACAGTAATGAAGCGAGCTTCATTTTCGATCCTCCATTGTGCCGGTAATAGGGGAAGGCTCCGGTTTGCCGGCCGTTGGCAGGTCTTCCCCGTAGCATTTCGCTACACCTGCCAACTGCCTTGAGGATGAGACTATGCAATCAGTTCAGCAAAAAGGAAAATAAGTTGAGAGTTTTCGTTATGGTGAGTTGAGTGTTTTCTGTTGATCGAGTTCACTGACGGTAGTTTTTAAGGCATAGCCGTCAGTAACATCCATGGCAGAATACGGGTGAACTTAAACTTGAGACTCTAGGCGGCTAGTTGAGGTTTTCATCAGCTTGAATCGTCGACTTGGCTTCATCGCTTACCCACAGGCGGGCACTGCCAAACAGTGTTGGCGGGAGATATCCAGAGCGCAAATCTGAGATTTCAGCCAGTTCAGCTCTGGTTATTTCACATGCCTGACGACAGACTTGCGAATCCATGATGATCGGAGCAATCTGGAAAATCTGTAACGCAACGTTTGCAGCTAATTCTCCCAACAGTCGAGCGTCAAATCCTGTGGCGCCTACGATCAGCGGACGATTCTGGGTTTTCGCATATTTGATAGCTGGCAGAATTTCTCGCATCGAAGTTAGGTCTGAATCCACGATCAACACCAAAGGATTCCAGGTGATCATCGCCTTGCTGACCGAGTCAGTGACGAAGTCAGCAGTGGCTAGCCGTCCAGCTATTTCGACGCTGTGCTCCAATTCCGTTGTTAGATGTTCGCGTTCTGACTCACTCAACGCTTCTTTGTCGGTGGGGAACTGGGTGACATAGGCGGGGGCTGGAAGTTCAGGTAGCTTGTCGGGAGGTGCTGCTTTCAGTCCATCGCGCTCGCGTTTGGCTCGCATTGCGTCGCTCAACCAGCCGTAACTGATGATCACGATACCAATTACGAGTAAAGCGGCAACGCCCCACTCCCAAGAGATCATAGTAAAAGTGTAGAACTCGCCCCGAAATGTCTGGTCATTCAGAACGCGAGTTCACGCAGTCTTTTCGGAACAGTTCTTCCGCGATATACATGTCGATGGGTTCAGTGATTTTTAGATTCTGCTCGCTTCCTGCAACTACATAGATTGGCACATCCGGTAAATAGCGATGAACTACGCCGCAGTCGTCGGAGGCAGTGAAATCCGGGTCTTGCATTGCTGAAGAGTATGCGGCTCGGATGGTTTTCAGCCTGAATGCCTGCGGGGTCTGCGCGCGCCGCAGCATAGCCCTAGTGGGTATATCAACGATCAAATTTTGCGCGTCTACCGCGAAAATGGTGTCAACCGAGTTGATCGCAACTCCCACAGCGCTGTAGCTGTCCAGAGCTAGGATGCAATCAGTGATGATGCGCGGCTCCAGCAGGGGTCGCGCCGCGTCATGAAAGAGCACTTTGGTAGCTGGCGACATTCCAGCCAACGCTGTGATGGCCGCATTAGTGGAGCCGATGCGGGTATTTCCTCCAGGAACAATTTGCCGCACCTTTGGGAAGCGATCTGCAATGCGTCGTGCAGCAGCCAAATACTCGGGGTGCATCACCACATAGATGTCATCAATGCACTCAGCCGTGGCGAACGCCGCCAAGGAATGCTCCAGCATGGTTTTTCCGGCCAGTGTGACAAGCTGTTTCGGAATCGAGGTGCCCGCTCGGGTGCCAGTACCGCCAGCCAGAATGACTGCGACGCCACGAACCCGAGTTTCCATGTTGACCTCTTTCATATGTGTGTAGCGCAGTCGCCTGTCGTGTCTCCACATTACACGTCCTCCTGTGTTCGTCGTTTGCGACCAGCAGCAACCCGCGTGCTCGTTTTGAGATACCTGCCTACAGGCGGCGGCAGCTAGCGAGAGCAGGACAGCGACAGGGAAGCGCCAGCGTCTCTGACACAATGGAGGGGTGAAAACCTTTCCTGCGTTGGAGCCGAATCCGGGCATCTCCTACATCATGCCCGTGTTGAATGAGGCGGAGTATCTGGAGACAGCCGTAGCGAGCATTTACATGCAGAAATACGGCGGCGAGCGGGAAATAATCTTGGCTTTGGGAACGTCCAGTGATGATACTGATGTCATAGCCAAGCGGTTAGCTGCGCATGACTCTCAGTTAAAATTGGTGCAAAACCCCAAAAATGACGTGTCTATCGGATTGAATCTGGCCATCAAGGCTAGTCGGTATCCGGTGA
>WRJP01000100.1 GCA_009778535.1 Propionibacteriaceae bacterium
GGCAGCGATGGTGGCCGGATTCGAAGCTGTGGTCAAAGCCGGTATCCCACGCAAGCGGAGCCTGCTTTTCACTGGTGTAATAGACGAAGAAGTCTGGTTCAAGGGCACCAAGGCGCTCCTTGCGGCTGGAACTTTGCGCGACTGCACCCAGGCGTATGTCGGAGAACCGACTTCGGTGAAGATTGCAACGGCTTTGCAAGGGGCGGCAGAGTTCACCGCTGTGGTTCGGGGTCGTTCTTCACATACCGGTATGGCAGAGTTTGGTGACAATGCCATCCTCAAAATGGGCAAGGTGGTGGCTGCGTTAGAACGCTACCGAGATTCACTCACAGGGCTCGGCAGCAAGCTCGGCTTCGATATCGATCCGAGTCTAAATCTTGGCGTTATTGAAGGCGGTACGGGTGTCACCTTTGTGCCGGACTATTGCCGTATCGCTTTTGACCGGCAGGTACTTCCAGGTGAAGACATGGAGGCTGTCATAGCCGACGTGCGCCAACTGTTTGCCGCCACGTGTGCCGAGCACAGTATTGATGGTGACTTGGTTTGTGAGCAATTCTTTTTGCCTTGGCGAGTTGAAGTTGATTCGTTGCCGGTGCAGGCGTTGGAACGTGCCTACCAGCAGGCAACCGGACTAAGTGCCGAACACGCGCTGTTTAGAGGCTATTGTGAGGTTGAGCTGTTGGCGCAAGCAGGAATAGCGGGCGTAATCTTTGGGCCCGGCAGCATCCAACAAGCTCACCGCCCCGATGAGTACGTCCCGCTTGCCGAAGTCGAAACTGCCGCGCGGGTTTACGCCCAACTCGCTGCTGACTTCGTTTCGTCGGACTCCACCAGTTGAGTGCTGCTCCAGCCCGGAGGTTTCCCAACCGACGAGGTCGGTGGTTACAAGGTCACGCTAGCTAAAATTCTTTCAAAAACTGGTATAGCGGCAGCGTATCCGGGAGTCATGGAATACAAATAAATCAGATAAAAAGTTCTTTCGGTCGCAACACACGTCATCAGGTAGCTCACCTTGTATCTGTCAGCCAAGTCAATCCGAAATTGTCTCGCGCTTCGTCCTCCAACTTCAATTTTTACTGCGGAGGAAAAATCAACAACATTGCTTCCATACCGCATGTTTTCGAGCGCATACGCAGTGAAATCGGTTATGTTGTACCCGTCAATATAGTCTGCAACGAGTTCTTCGGTGACGATTAAGTACTGATTGGTGCGAAGATTCGCCAGCTGTATTGAAGCTCCTTCAAGAAGTTCTGCCTTTTTCCAAGACACCGGAACTTCCAACGACAGACTGAACCAGGGGAACGGACTCGCTGAGTTCTTTCGGGACCTGGAGGTGTATCGGAAAGTTTCGGTATACACCCAGTTCCCGCTATCAGTACAATTCCCGACAACACGACGAACAGTAACCTTCTCATGAATCTCCCCTTCTAGCATGAAGGATGTAAGAAGAACCATCACGAGAATCTGGCAGGATTCCTACCGCGACTTGGTTTAACAACCGATCTCCATTTGCCAACCGCCGCAACTGTTCGGCAATCAGTTGGTTTGCCCGTGGTGGCATCGCGTCAGTGAAGCCGCCCACATGTGGGGTGAGGTACACCCCAGGAGTGCTCCAAAGCCGATGATCTGATGGGAGCGGCTCTGGGTCTACTACGTCAAGGGCTGCTCGGATTCGCCCACTTTCTAATACGGCAACTAACGCGTCGGTGTCAATGATTTTCCCGCGGGCTACATTCACCACTAGCGTCCCAGGTGCCATTAACGAAAACTCCTCAGCCCCGAATAATCTTTCAGTTTCGGGAGTTAGCGGACAGATGATGATGACTATTTCCGCAGTGGGAAGGAGCGCGTGCAACTCTTGGATTCCATGAATCTGCTTACCGTTCTCAGCCCTAGAATGACGAGCAACCAGGGTCACTGATGCGACATCGAAACTTTCGAGCCGCTTCTCAATCGCTTTTCCAATGTGTCCGTATCCGACGATCATGACTCGGCGATCTGCCAGAGACTGCGAGCGAATCCGTTCCCAGCTAGCTGATTCCATGTTACGGGCAAAGCGATCTAGCTTTCGCAAACTTGTCAGAACGAGTCCAATAGCCAACTCAGCAGTGGAAGGGTCGTGAACCCCAGCCGCGTTCAACAGCGTCACTCCAGGCTTAAGATACGGCAAAAACGTTTCATAACCAGCACCTTGGATTTGGACATAGCGAAGTTTCACCATCTGATCGACCTGTTCCATCACCACACTGCCTGGGCGCATAGCGGGAGCTACCAGGAATTCCACATCAGAGATCGTGGAGGGAACCTGACCTGCTGCAAGGAAAAAGTCGGCATCAATCCCTTCTGGAAGCTGCCCCAGCGCAGCCTCCGCTTCAGCCATGTCACCGAACGGCAGCCACACCTTAATGCCCATATATGAACTCTAACCCAATAGGTCTGTTTTTTGGCTACCCAGGACTGGGCACTTGACGTTGTTGCCTAGATACGGCGCTTCAATAAGTAGCGGGGCAAGGATTTGAACCTTGGACCTCTGGGTTATGAGCCCAGCGAGCTACCGAGCTGCTCCACCCCGCGTCGGCTCAGCAATCATAGGTGAATCGAAGCGGAAAGCAAAATTCGGACGTATCAATTCAGGTGAAAAACGTAGGGTTATTGGGCGAAAGACATTAAGCGCAATAGGATTGCGGTGAGCAAAACTGGAGGAGAGTTGAGAATTTTGTCAAGGAGTCACAAACAGCTACGGACATTCAAGAGCATCATTGCGGCAGCGGTAGTTTTTTCCATTGGTCTTACAGGCTGCGGAACGCCAACTCCGTCAGGTAGTTCAACGACCACACCGAACAAGTTGGTTATCGGAGCTACCCTCGAACCCGCAAACATGGACCCCTTCCACAACACTGCGGCTTCGATACCGCAAGTCCTGCTTTACAACGTTTACGAGACCCTGGTCAAGCTTGATTCTGACGGCCAACTGCGCGGACTGCTTGCCCGCTCTTGGGACGTGAGTCCGAACCGAAAAGAGTACACGTTCTTCCTCGACCCAGCGGCCAAGTTTGCCAGTGGAGCCCCAATCGATGCTAACGCCGTAGTTGCAAACATCACTCGGATGCAGGACGACCCCAGGCTCACTGAGACATTGCGTCAGCAGCTCGAAGTTGTTGATTCCGCCGTGGTCGTTGATGCGACACATGTCCGGATTGAACTAAAACGACCCTCGATGATGTGGCTTTACGAAATGAGTTCCACGCTGGGAATGATCGTCGATCCAACAGTTACCGACATCACTACACAATCAGCTGGTTCGGGTCCGTATGTGGTGAAAGCTCACCGCAAAGGACAGAGCGTAATTCTTGAAAAAAACGAGGCATATTGGGACACACCTGCTCGTTTCGATGAAGTCACTTTCCGCTACTATGACGATCCCAACGCGATGAATGCCTCCATGCTCACCGGCGATTTAGACATCATCTCTAACTTGCAAGCCCCAGACGCGCTCCCGCAGTTCTCTGACACCCAACGTTTCACAGTAACGAAGGGAACCACGAACGGTGAAATTGTCTTGGGTCTGAATCACCACAACGAAGCCTTGGCGAAACTAGAAGTACGGCAGGCACTGACAAAGGCAATCGACAAAAATGCACTTCTCGACACGGTATGGAATGGGCAGGGCACAGTCATTGGTTCGATGTCGGTTCCTACCGACCCGTGGTATGAGGATTTGTCACATGTGAACTCCTACGACCCCGAAGGGGCAAAGGCGCTGCTGAAAGCTGCTGGATATGAGACCGGACTTAAACTGCGTTTTCGAGTTCCGGTAGTTCCCTACGCGCTGAAATCAGCACAATTCGTTGCCTCGCAGCTGCGAGACATCGGGGTTGAAACTGTTGTGGAGGAATTGGAATTTTCGCGCTGGATTCCGGAAGTTTTGACAAACGGCGACTATGACATGACCATCGTGGCGCATGTTGAAGCACGCGACCTCGGCAAATTCGCCGACGAAAACTACTACTGGCATTACGGAGCACCCGAGTTCGTGAGACTCTATAACGATGCAGATCAGGCTGAGTCGGCACAGTCGGTTGTGTTCATGCGGGATGCCGCGCGGTTCTTAGCAGATGACGCAGCCGCGATTTGGCTGTTCGTGCTCCCATCTTTGATCGTGACGAAAGCAAATGTCATCGGGGTGCCCGAAAACATGACTTCATTGAGTTTTGATCTGACGAGCGTGACCAGCAGGTGATTGTCCAGATCGGGAAAAAAGTTGGTGTTTTCGCACTTAGCTTGCTGGGTGCGTCAATCCTGATTTTCCTGATTACGAATGCCTTACCTGGCAGTGTCGCCTATGTGATTTTGGGCACAGACGCGACACCGGAGGCTGTTGCAGTGCTGGAGGCGCAACTGGGACTAGATCGTCCGCTTCCCATCCAGTATTTGGAGTGGATTTGGGGAGTTTTGAGTGGGCATTTAGGCGTTTCACCGTTGAGCGGCGACCACGTCGCAGACCTACTTTCCGAACGTGTTGGCATCACCGCCTGGCTAGTCGTCTTGGGGATTCTTGGCTCAATACTCATTGCTTTGCCGCTCGGAATGATAGCCGCGCTCCGCCGCACAAAGTGGAGCGGTTTTGTGATCTCCTCCCTAGCGCAGGTCGGAATGTCCATCCCAGTATTTTGGGGCGGCATCATTTTGGCCTTGGTTTTCGCGGTACTGCTGCGCTGGCTGCCCGCAAACGGGTACGTCCCGCTGCTGGAAGACCCGCTGGCGTGGTTGCGGCACATGATCTTGCCGGTAACAACGCTTGCGTTGGTTCAATCTGCGGTTCTCATCAGATATGTACGTTCGGCGTTCATTGAAGTGCTGAACGAGGATTACTACCGCACCGCAAGAGCGATAGGTTGGACGCCGCTGCGCGCCCTATTCCGGCACGGAGTCAGGAACGCCGCGATTGCGTTGGTAACAGTCATCGGCTTGCAACTGTCCAGTTCGTTGGTGGGCGCCATCGTGGTGGAGAAAGTTTTTAATCTGCACGGGTTGGGGAGACTGCTACTGGACAAAGTTTCCGAACGTGATCTAGTCGTTGTGCAAAGCACGGTGATGCTGCTGGTGCTGGCAGTGTTGCTCATCAACTTGCTTGTTGATCTTTCCTATGCGGTCATTGACCCCAGACAGCGGGGGAAGCGGAAATGAAACGGCTGCAACTCCACATTGGACTAGTACTAGTGCTGTTGGTGATTCTGGCTGGCTTGCTGTCGCTTTTCTGGACACCTTTTGACCCGATTCAAGTTACCTCCTACAACAAACTGCTCGCCCCAGGCTGGCCGAATCTGCTCGGTACTGATGGGATGGGCATTGATATTGCCAGTCGGCTATTAGTAGGTGCTAGGTATTGTCTGATCGTTGGAGTGATCTCTGTCGGGCTGGCTGCGCTGGTGGGAGTCCCATTGGGAATGCTGGCAGGATTGCGTTCCGGCTGGGTGGATGAACTGGTCATGCGAATTTCAGATGTCGTGTACGCCTTTCCGGCATTATTGCTGGCAATGCTTTTTGCGGCAGCTTTTGGGGCATCCACCATGACTGCGATGACCGCAATCGGTATCGCTACAGTCCCGGCTTTTGCGCGGGTAGCTAGGGCTGGCACCGTGCAAGTGGCGGCGAGCGATTTTGTGTTGGCTGCAAGAGCCGCTGGAACCAGCAAATGGGGGATAGCGGTTAGGCACGTTTTCCCCAATATTGCTCCGCTGGTGGGAGTGCAGGCTTCGGTGGGTTTTGCTATGGCGATTCTTGCAGAAGCCGCGCTGAGCTATCTGGGATTGGGAACTCCTCGCGTCACCCCCACTTGGGGCGGAATGCTGCGTGATGCTCAAGATGTGTGGTTCATCCAGCCGATTCAAGCGCTCTGGCCAGGTATGGCGATAGCCCTAGCCGTGATGGGTTTTAATCTGCTCGGTGACGGGCTGCGCGACATTCTTGACCCGAGATTGCGGGAGTTGAAATGACGCTGCTGGAAGTTAACGATCTGAGTGTCCGGTTTGGCCGCCGCCAAGCGGTTGCGGTTCGTGATGTCAACTTCACCATCGCACCGGCGCAACGGCTGGGATTGATTGGGGAATCTGGTTCGGGGAAAACAGTCTTGGCGTTAACCCTGATGGGACTGCTTCCTTACAATGCGAGCGTTTCGGGACGTGTAGTTATCAATGGCACGCCGGCGTTGCAGCTCGACGAACGCAGCTACGCGAAACTGCGCGGAGACGTTGTCAGCATGGTTTTCCAAGAGCCAATGACGGCATTAGACCCGACGATGCGGGTCGGGCGGCAAGTCGCCGAGGTGCTGTTGCTGCATTCGCGGCATCAGGGGGGTCATTCCCGTGAAGATGTCGTGGCGATGTTCAAAAAAGTTGGCCTAGATGACGCCGAACGCATAGCAGATGCCTACCCGCATCAACTTTCGGGAGGGCAACGCCAGCGAGTTTGCATCGCCATGGCGTTAATAAACAGTCCAAGCTTGATAATTTGCGACGAACCCACCACAGCGCTAGATGTGACCATGCAAGCCACAGTGCTGCAACT
>WRJP01000101.1 GCA_009778535.1 Propionibacteriaceae bacterium
GGTTCGATTCCCGCTTCAAACCTGACGTGGTGTTAGGGGTCTCAAGACCCCTAACACCACATAAGAGCGAGCGACGGGAATCGAACCCGCATGGCCAGCTTGGAAGGCTGGGGCTCTGCCATTGAGCTACGCTCGCATCGAGCACATCATATCGTGATGATGATGCGCTCATTTCACCCATCAAATTCACTGGTACAGATTCTCGCACCAGTGGGGGTGATATGCCCTAATGCTGTTCGTTGGGATCCATCTCAGCGTCATGCTGAGTAGGGTGCAGGGTTCCATGCACGTGGTCAGCAGGCCCGTACAGAGTGTAGAGCTTGATGTCTTCTTCTCCGACATTGGTGACATTGTGCCAAGTACCTGCCGGTACAAAAATCACATCTTCACTCTTAACTTCGGCGCTAAAGGTGACCTCAGTTTCTGTGGGACCCATCTCTACATTGCCAGTCCCTTGTTCTATGCGTAAGAACTGATCAGTTTCCGGGTGCACCTCCAAGCCAATGTCTCCGCCAGCAGGGATAGACATAACGGTCAACTGTAAATGAGTTCCAGTCCACAAGGTGGCGCGGAAGTTGGCGTTACCCAAAGTTGCGTCTTCAATGTTCATCACATAAGGATTTGGACCGTGATCAGTTAGGTCGGGCATATTACTCCTTTTCAGACAGTATGAGCAGGCACTCATATCAGGCCACGCACATCATATCGTGACAAATTACCCTCTTGCGTAGTCCAATGTGAAACTGAACTAGGGCTTGCCAGGCTTCTGGCGATCCAGACAGTTAGTCCCGGCGTTGTCCTTTCCTCAGCTATCGCTTTCTTTGTTGCCGCAAACCGGAAGACGATGCACCACTGTACCCTCGACCGGATTCGAACCGGCACTGGAGCGGGTTTAAGCCGCTTGCCTCTACCGTTGGGCTACGAGGGCGCGCCACGAGTCTAGCGACTGCCAACAGAAATAGTAACGTCAGATGGCGCTTCAGTCCGTCTTCGTGAACTCATTCTCGAAATCGGTTCCGCTCGCACGTTTCCAACTCGCCCGTATTTCCATTTCGGCTTCCGCGCGACCAACCCAGATTGCGCCCTCGACGCTCTTTCCAGGCTCAAGATCCTTATATACCGAGAAGAAATGCTCGATTTCCAGCAAGCTCAATGGCGCGAGATCGGTCAACTCTTTCAAATCGCTCTGCCGCTGATCTGCAATCGGAATACAAAGCACCTTGTCGTCCCCGCCCATCTCGTCCTTCATGCGGAACATCCCAATGGCTCGGCATTCGATCAACGCGCCCGGGAAAGTCGCCTCTGGTACTAAAACCATTGCGTCCAGCGGGTCGCCGTCTTGACCTAGCGTTCCCTCAATAAATCCATAGTCATTGGGGTACTGCGTGGCTGTGAAGAGAGTTCTGTCTAGGCGGATACGGCCAGTATGATGATCCATCTCATACTTATTCTTCGTACCTTTGGGTATTTCGATAGTCACATCGAAACGTAGCGCAGGCGCCATATGAGGTACTGCGAATGATGGTTTATCCATGTGTTGCCTCTCTCAACTAATGTAGATACTAGGAAAAGAATATCGCTAAGCTGCCACAGTCAGGAAAAAGGAACCGTGAAACGTTCATCAGTTGCACTCAAACTGTTAACTTTGCTATGCGTTTTTTCGCTTAGCGCATGCGCCGTACTGCCGCCAGGACTTGGCTCAACTCCAACACCGACGGTTTCACCAGCTGAAATCACACCCTCCCCAACGCCGCATGTCCCAGCTCCAATTCCAACAAGGCCGCCGGTGGCCGCTTTGCCTGACCCCGAAAAGTTAGAAAATGAACTGGCGAAAATTTCGAGTGACTCGATGACGACAGCGGTAGTCGTACTCGATTCAACTGGAAGCGTTTTGTACAGCAATGGCGATAAACCTTTAATTCCCGCGTCCACGCTGAAGATTCTTATCAGCATGGCGGTATTGGACACTTTGGGAAGCGAAACGACCTTCCAGACCACGGTCGTTCAGGAATCAGCTAAAAAAATAATCTTGGTTGGCGGCGGCGACCCTCTCATCACCAGCAATAAGTCAAAAAGCCTAGCTACACCCGCAAATATGGATCAGTTAGTCTCACAAACAGTGAAGTCTTTGCAGGCTGACGGCGTGAAGGCAGTTGACTTAGGGTATGACGATTCCCTTTTCTCCGGCCCGACCTGGAGCGAAAGTTGGGACAACAAATGGAAGCCGAATACGCCCAGAATCTCGGCTCTCATGGTTGATTCCGGAGCGGTCAGCTACTACGTCGCCGCGCCTGACGCTGCAAAACACGCCGCAGAAACATTCGCCAAGAAACTTCGAGCCGCAGGCATCAAAGTAAATAAAATTGCGGCCGCTAAAAAACCTGCCAGCGCTAAAGAAATCGCTTCGGTCAGTTCTGCCAGCCTGAGCCGCATCATCTCGTATTTGACGATGTATTCACACAATGTTGCTGCTGAAGTGCTGCTGCGGCATTTGGCGTTAGCAGTCGGCGAGGAACCCAGCTTTGCAGGAGGATCGAAAGCACTCACAACCTGGCTTAAAGACAACGAATTGTGGAGCACTGGAATGGTCATAGATGGCGGTAGCGGACTTTCTTCCAAGGCGAAGATTAGCGCTGAAGTGCTAGCAAAAGCTGTTCTCAGAGCCAGGGCGGAAGCCCAATACTTTCCGCTCATTGAAGGGATGCCATTTGCCGGAAAGACCGGCACCTTAACAACCCGATTCAATGACAAAGCAGGGAAACCAGGGATTGGAAGGGTTTTCGCCAAGACTGGCACCTTAAAAAATGTGGCCTCACTGGCCGGATGGGTCACGACTGCCGACGGAGCCACCCTCACCTTTGCTGCGATGGCAAACAACACCGGCGGGGCTGGCTCCAGAGCCTACGGTTGGCTCGACAAAACAGCAGCGACTATAGCCAAATGCGGCTGTTGAGTTACCTGAGCCAGTTGCTGCGTCAAAGTTGATTGCTGCGCTGAACCAATCGACGCGAAGCGCAAGTAGCACTATGGTTAAGACGTGGAAGAAATCGGCTACATCAACTGGACGCGCGCTATTTCCGTGGGTCGTAAAATAGTAAATCCTGGCCCGAAAGTGTCGTCCGCTGAAATAAGTGAATTGGTGGAATCGCTACGGACGGCTGCTGTGAGCGCGACGGCGCACGTTGCAGAAGTTACCCAACTTGTTGCAGATACAAATCCGGATGCGTTGGTGCTGGATAGGGCAAGCTGGCTTGCAGCCTGCGCTCGATCTGGAGAAGCAATCATGTCCCAGATCGGAGCCACTGCTGAGCCTGAAAACCAGTTGGCTCAAGTGGCAGGGGAAACTCGCGCGGTGCAACTGGGAGTGGCGTTTGCAGCTATTTCAACCCGAATTCTGGGTCAATTCGACCCATTCTCGGCACAGCAAAAACTGCTACTGGTAGCTCCAAATATCATGCAGGTTGAACGTGATTTGCTGGTTTCGCCGCAAGATTTCCGACTTTGGGTCTGCCTGCATGAAGAAACCCATCGTTACCAATTCAGTCACGCCGCTTGGTTGCCGGATCATATTCTCGACATCATCAAAATGATGATTCAAGCAGAAGGCAGCATTTCTTGGCCGAAGCGGCACTCAGACCAAAACTCGATCATCGACATTGTGCTCACTCCCGAGCAGCGAAGCCACTTTGATGAGGTAACCGCAGTGTTGTCGCTGCTGGAAGGTCACGCCGACGTGATGATGGATGCGGTAGGTACGAAGGTCATTCCAACCCTTCCTATCATCCGCAAAGCCTTTGAATCCCGGCGCGACCGCCGCGGCTGGAGCGCAGTGGTCGGGAAATTGCTGGGCAACGATCTGAAACTTGCTCAGTATCGTAACGGTGCTGCATTCTGCAATGCGGTGATAGCGAAAAGAGGCGTTGCGGGTTTGAATCAAGCCTTCGCTGCATGCGAATACTTGCCGACACTGACGGAAATACACAATCCTGATTCATGGATGGAACGAGTCGGCTGAATGAATCCAGCCCCCGCAATAAAGCAATAACGCGATGAGCCGGAAAACATTAGGGTCTGCAACGCTGCAAATAGTCCAAGCCCTGACCAAATCTGTGAGTGCGAACATGCTGGTCGCCTGCTCTGGAGGCGTAGATTCAATGGCGCTGGCAGCGGCGGCGAAAATCGTTGCAGGCCAAAAGGGGCTTGCGCTGCGCGCCGTCGTCATAGATCACGGCCTCCAAGCAGCAGCAGCACAGGTCGCGGAACTGACCTGCCGCAGACTAGAAGCACTAAACATTGAGGCTGTGATAGTAGCGGTTGAAGTACTGCCATGCGGAGAAGGTTTAGAAGCGGCAGCACGGGATGCTCGTTATGCCGCACTGACCGCAGCAGCCAGTCCGGATGAAGTAATCCTTCTGGGACACACCTTGGACGATCAAGCCGAAACCGTTTTGCTGGGGTTGGTGCGCGGGTCAGGAATCAGGTCGCTTTCAGGGATGCCTGTCAGTCGAGGTCAGTTCCTACGGCCATTGCTGGAGATTGAGCGGGCAACGACACGTCAAGCATGCATTGAGCTGGGTTTGAAGTGGTGGGACGATCCGCATAACCAGCTTGATTGCTTCACCCGCGTCCGTATCCGAAATCGAGTTCTCCCCGTACTGGAATCAGAAATTGGCCCTGGCATAACCGCTGCCCTCTCCCGAACCGCAGCTTTGGCACGTATCGACGCTGACTATTTAGATTCGCTGGCAGCCGCCTGGGACAAAGAAATGGATGCGAAGGAGTTGGAAAAACTTCCGGATGCCATCAGGTTGCGCGTGATTAGAGATTGGTTACAGCGATGTGGCGCACGCGATTTTGGAGCGACTCACATCATGTCTGTTGACGCACTCATCACCGATTGGCATGGCCAAAAACATGTCGCCGTTCCGGGCTTGACGATTCGGCGGGAGTCGCACATCCTAACTGCTGCCCCCAACAATGCTCTTCAGTAATGACATTAATGGCATTTCCCAAAAGAACGACTCCAAAGCGACTAGTATCAAAGGGTGGATACCTCAGATGTCGCAAGTGATCTGTCCTGTGTTTTATTTACAAAAGAACAAATCGCTGCCCGCCTTGCCGAAATAGCTGCCGAGATCGACGTCGACTACGCAGACAAAAACCCGTTGCTGGTTGGAGTGCTGAACGGAGCCGTCATGGTTGTCGCCGATCTGTCACGCGCCATGAAAATCCATTGCGAGATGGACTGGATGGCAGTGTCTTCATATGGTTCAGGGACGCAGACCTCGGGAGTGGTTCGCATCCTGAAAGACCTCAACACCGATCTACACGGACGGCATGTGATCATCGTTGAAGACATCATCGACACGGGACTTACCTTGAGCTACCTCATGCAAAATCTCGCCACCCGCGACCCTGCCAGCCTAAAAATCATGACTATGCTGCGCAAACCGGCTGCCGTTCAAGTTGAACTGGACATCGCGTATGTGGGTTTCGACATCCCAAATCAGTTCGTAGTCGGCTATGGCCTTGACTACGCCGGACATTACCGGAATCTGCATGACATCGGAGTGCTAGCTCCAAGTGTCTACGCCTGATTTTGCGCTCGCTCGCTGCCCGTGGGCTGCACAAACTGAGAGCGTCTCGCACACGTCAGCTACCACCATCCCCAGTCACATGCAGCGAAAATAACCAAGCACTGCTCAACGCATGAATGCACTCCTAATTTCGGTCTAACGGCGCAAGCCAGCTGCTTAACTGAGCTCAAAGGAGCAAACGCCACCGAATGGTGTGGGCAGACCATTACCTGCGGAGCACTAGACTTGCATAGCTGGTCGGGTGTAAACCTGACAGAAAAGGGAGGCAATGAAAAACAATCGGGTCTTAAGATCGCCACTGCTGTTTATAGGCGTAGCGATGGTGCTGTTCTTCATCATTTTGTCCGCTTTATCCAATTCGGGGGGCTACACCGAAAAGTCCATCTCTGAGGTTGTCGCACTGATCAACAGTTCAGAACCTTTGAAAGAAGTCATCCTTACCGACGGTGAGCAGACCATAAAAATAGAGACCGCTTCAAATCCTCCAGCCAAAATCCGCTCGGTTTGGGTCGCTTCCCAAAGCGATGCGCTAGTGCAACGCCTGAATGAACGGGTGGCGCAGAAAACTCTCACGTCCTGGAAAGGCGAAAACCCGCAACCTAGTATTTGGAGCACGCTGCTGTTCAGCGTCGTTCCATTCATAATCATCATCGCCATTTTCTTCTTCATGTTGAATAACATGCAGGGCGGGGCGAACCGCGGGTTCGGATTTGGAAAATCTAAGGCGAAGTTATCTTCCAAGGACACTCCAAAAACCACCTTCGCCGACGTCGCCGGCTGCGACGAAGCTGTCGAAGAATTGCATGAGATTCGTGAATTTCTAGCTGAACCGGGCAAATTCCAGGCAATTGGAGCCAAGATACCCAAAGGTGTCTTGCTCTATGGCCCCCCTGGTACTGGTAAAACTTTGCTGGCACGAGCCGTTGCTGGCGAAGCCGGAGTGCCGTTCTTCTCGCTTTCTGGTT
>WRJP01000102.1 GCA_009778535.1 Propionibacteriaceae bacterium
TCACGGCATGCCGACCCAGCGCTGGATTTTAGGAGATAACGATGAAGCAAGGGATTCATCCCGACTATGTTGAGACTGCGGTGAGTTGCACCTGCGGTAACACATTCACTACGTACAGCACTGCAACTTCGGGCACTATTCATGCCGAAGTGTGCGCGGCTTGCCATCCTTTCTATACCGGTAAACAGAAGATTCTCGACACCGGTGGCCGGGTTGCGCGATTTGAACGCCGCTATGCGAAGCAGGAAAAGAAAAAGTAGTTCATGATTCACGTCGGGATGCAGCCTTAAGCTGCTCCCGATGTTTGTGTGCAAGAACAGATTGACGGCGAAAATGTTTGAAGCAGCGCAAGGTTTGCGCGATGAGTTCGGTGACCTTGAAGCCAAAATGTCCGATCCGGCGACCCACTCCGATCTTGCTCTTTCGCGTAAAGTCGGACGCAGATATGCCGAATTGACCCCGATAATCAAAGGTTTGGACGCGCACCGGATGCTTAGCGACGACTTGATAGCTGCTGGCGAATTGGCGTCGGAAGATGAATCCTTTGCGGCTGAAATGGTTTCTTTGCAGGAACAGTTAGCGCAGGTGACAGCCAAGCTGACCAAACTGCTTGCTCCCAGAGATCCTAACGATTCAGCTGATGCCATCATGGAGATTATGTCAGGAGCAGGGGGAGAAGAGTCCGCACTGTTTGCGGGCGATCTGTTCAAAATGTACCAAAAATTCGCTGAGACTCGCAGTTGGAAGCTTGAGGTTCTTGATGCTCAGCTAACCGATTTGGGCGGATACAAATCGGTGACAATCGCGGTAAAGGCTACCGGAAATCTGGACCCGGATAATGCGCCATATGGGGTGCTGAAATTTGAGGGCGGCGTACATCGAGTACAGCGGATTCCCGTCACGGAATCGTCTGGAAGAATCCATACTTCGGCTGCTGGAGTGTTGGTGATGCCCGAAGTTGAAGACGCTGAGGTCGAAATCGATGAGAACGATCTAAGGGTTGATGTCTATCGGGCTTCCGGACCTGGAGGGCAGGGTGTGAATACGACTGATTCTGCGGTAAGAATCACGCATTTGCCGTCTGGGATCGTGGTTTCGAGCCAGAATGAACGCTCTCAGCTTCAGAATAAAGAACAGGCCATGCGTGTGCTGCGGGCCAGACTGGTTGCCAAAGCTGAAGAAGAAGCTGCCAGTGCTGCTTCTGCGGCCAGGCGTTCCCAGGTACGAACCGTTGATCGTTCCGAACGGGTGCGCACCTACAACTTTCCGGAAAATCGGATCGCCGATCACCGCATCGGCTACAAAGCTCACAACCTTGACCAGGTTCTTAATGGCGACCTCATGGCTGTCGTCGAGGCTCTCCAAGGCGCCGACCTTCAAGAACGCCTAGCTGCCAGCGGCACCGCTGAGTGAGGGTTTCAGATAGCTAAGTAATAGCTGACAACCCCTCAATTTGTCGTCTGGTCGCGCTGCGACCTCGTGCGCTGACAACTCACTTCAGTAGTTCTAGTGCCTCGGCTAGGGACATTTGGTTTTCGCGGGCGATTCTTGCGAGGTCTTCGTATTCTGGTTTTGATTTTTGGATGCCGAAACCGGACGAAGTCTTGACCTGGACTGTTCCCAGAGCGGTTTCTATAGCTGAGTATTGCTTTCGCAGCGCGTAGCGGCGGCTGGAATATTCTCTGACTCCAAGGGTCGAAGTGTGCTTGAAGATTAGTTCTAGCATTTTGTCTTTATCGGCTTTACGACACATGCAAGTGAAACCTACACCAACTCGTCCTTTTTTCATTCCAAGCGTCGTAGTGTAAACGTCCAATGCACCTTCATCGAATAACAGTTGTTGGGCAAACGCCACTGCCTCTGGTGTCATGTCATCCAGATTGCATACGAGCTCGACTATTTCTTCAGATTTGTGTTCAGTTTCGCCAAGGTAGGCCCGCAGGCAGTTGGCTCTTTCAAAATCCTTCATTCCCATGCCGTAGCCGATTTTGGAAACCCGCATTAGGGGCATTTTCTGAAAATCACTGGCAAAGAATTTCAACAGTGCGGCACCAGTTGGGGTGCAAATTTCGCCTACGACACCGTCGTCATAGATCGGGACTGTGCGCAGCAAGTTGGCAGTCGCAGGAGCAGGGACAGGCAAAACGCCGTGCGCGCAATGAACATGCCCGCTGCCGACATTCACTGCTGAAGCAATGATTTGGTCTGGGGCAAGCTCGGCTACCAACATGCAAACCCCAACAATGTCAGTAATCGCATCTAACTCGCCCACTTCATGAAAGTGAATTTGGCTCACAGGTACACCGTGAATCTGACTTTCAGCCTCAGCAATGAGTCGATACACCGAAAGTGCATTGGCTTTGACTTCGGTGGCTAGCGCTAAAGTGTCAATGAGGTTTTCAATGTGATCGATTCGCCTGCCATGTGAGTCTTGCGGATTCGCGTGATGGTGATCGTGGTGTTCGCCTTCTTGATGATCACCGATTTTTACCGCGATGTGGGTTCCGGTAATGCCACATTTTGTGGCGGGTTCTGCACTGACCTGCACACCTGGAACCCCGACAGCATTTAGTCGATTCACAAAATCTGACGGGTTATCGTGCAACTCCAGCAAGGCAGCCATGAGCATGTCTCCGGCCGCACCCATTTTGCATTCCAAATAAATCGTTTTCATGCTATGTCCTTTGATGGTTGATGATGCTTGCCAAATATCCGGCGCCGAATCCGTTATCGATGTTTACAACGCTTACACCGCTAGCACATGAATTGAGCATTGAAAGCAGGGCAGCCACTCCATTGAATGAAGCGCCATACCCGATACTGGTGGGAACTCCTATTACCGGACAGTCGACTAATCCCCCGATGACACTAGTCAGTGCGCCTTCCATGCCGGCGATAGAAATAACTACTTGCGCATCCATGATGTCGTTTAGCCGCGATAGCAGCCGGTGCAATCCGGCGACTCCAACGTCATATAGGCGGGTAACAGAATTGCCGAGCACCTCTGCGGTCAGGGCGGCTTCTTCAGCCACTGGCATGTCACTTGTGCCGCCGGTGGCGACGACTATGGTTCCAATCCCGTTGGGTTCGGGAATCTCGCCGATTATCCCAATACGAGCCAACCGGTGGTATTGCAGTTGAACACTTTGTTGCACTGCTTGCGCTGTAGCTTCGGAAAGCCTGGTTATCAGGATGGACTTTTGCCCTTTGTCGAGCATTGCGGTTGCTATTCCGGTGATCTGTTCGGGAGTTTTTCCCGCTCCATAGATGACTTCTGGGACGCCTTGTCGCAATTCGCGGTGGTGATCGAGTTTTGCGTATTCTAAATCTTCAAAGGGTTCGGTACATAGTTTCAACAGCGCGTCGTGGGGTGATATGACGCCTGCCTGTACCTTTTCCAAAATCTGTAATGTATCTGATTTGTTCATTTCATCTACCTTCCAAATCGAGCAGAATCGAAGAAAAATGTGGTTTTATTGCTGCTGCGATTTCTTTTCGCCCCGCTACCGCTTTTTCAATTTGAGCTTGCGGGAACTGTAACCTGGCGGCATCGTGGAACACCCGTACTCGAAAATCGCTATACCCGAGTTGAAACAGTGCATCTTCTGCAACCTCAACGCGGGTCAACAGCTTCTGCGTAATGGGTACTCCGGTTTCGATGCGGGTCGCCAGGCACGCATATGCGGGTTTGTTCCAGGTACTAAGTCCGGCGGCCTTTGACAGTTGGCGAACCTCCTCCTTGGTGATGCCGCAAACTCGCAGTGGGGAAGCGACGTCAAGTTGTGTCAATGCTGCCATTCCAGGACGATCAGCAACATCATCTGAAGCGTTGGTTCCGTCTATTACAGTACTGAATCCGTCGCTGGCTGCTTGTTTGCAGATCAATCCAAAAATGGCTGACTTGCAGAAATAGCAACGATTTTCGGAGTTTTTTACTATGCAAGGATCGTCTAAAACACTATGTGTTAACACGGTGATTTCGGTTCCTAAATCTGCTGCTAACCGGTAGGCGTCCTGCAACTCGAATGCGGGCTGAAACTGGGTTTTCACATAATAGGCTTTGACTGTTGCGCCAGTGCGTAGCCCGGCATAGAGCAGATACGCCGAATCTACCCCGCCGGAGAATCCCAGCCCGAGAGTGGGATTGTCCTTGAAGTATGTTTCTAACTGCATTTCTTTTGCCGCCGTGTCCATCGTCATAGTCCTTGACTTTGTAGGAATTCTTGGTTTTCAAGGAGGGAAAAATCGTCGTCAGCGGTTACGCGGCCATCTTTTAATACGATTACGCGATCACATACTTCGGCTGCAAACGCCATGTCGTGCGTTGCGATGATTTTTGGCTGTTTCATCTGTTTCAAGGCTGCTATTAAAGCTCTTTTTGCCTTTGGGTCAAGGAAGGCGGTCGGCTCGTCGAACAGCAGCAGGCACGGATTCGTGACCAGCACAGTCGCTATCGCAGCCATCCGTTTTTCACCGCCTGATAGTTTCAATGATGAACGATTCTTGAGTTGGCTAATCTGCAAACTCGCTAGCGTTTCTTCGACTCGGCGTTTTGTTTCGACTTCGTCCAAACCAGCGTTGCGGCAGCCGAATGCAACATCGTCATAGATAAGCGGCATGAATAACTGATCGTCGGGATTTTGAAACACAAATCCAGTTCTGCGGCGTAGTTCGTTCACAGTCGTTTTGTTTAGCAGCGTGCCGTCTATCTCAATCGTGCCGCTCTCAGGCTCCAGAATCCCAACGATAGCCAGCAGCAGTGAAGTCTTACCGGCTCCATTTTCACCAATGAGCGCAATATTCTCAGCTTGACCCAGTGCGAAGCTGGCACGGTCTATAGCTTTGGTCTTGTCCGGATAGCTGAGCGTCACCTCGGAGAGTTTCAACATTACGCATACTCCCCGAAAGCACCCACCAATAGAGCATTTACATTCACGACCCGAAATCCGATGCATACCACAGTGACGGCAATGCCAAAGATGTAATCGCTGCGCTCAATCCGGCTACGACTGTATGCCATGGTACGTAGCGCGTAGCCTCTGCATTTCATGGCATTGTAAATACGATCTGCACGGTCAATGCTCCGCAGTAGAAGCTGCCCAACGACTGTGCCCATGTCGGCGATCTTGATCCCTTTTCTTTCGCTGCTGCGCAGCGAATATGCTGTGTAAATTGTGTGTGCTTCGTCGAACAGCACGCCAATGTAGCGGTAGGTCATTTCAAACATCACAGTAAAGATGTACGGGATTCGTAGGCGGCGCATTGCATTTGTCAGTTCTGCCAGCGGTGTCACAGACATTAGTATCAATATCGTCATTACGCATAAATAGCTTTTAAACACAATAGTCACCAAGGACAGTACGCCATTACTGATCACTATTGTGTTGATGACAAAGGCTGGTTCGGTGTCAAAGAATATGTTAGTAACCCCAGCAAATATGCAGAAGGGAAGTGCTACTAGAAATCTTTTCAGCAACAGTGTGTATGGTGTTTCCGACAGCGACATTATCACTGTCGGAAACAAGATATATGGAACTAATCGTCCAATATCATATCTGCTAAATGAAACAACCACGATGATGAAAACGACCGTCGTTAGCAGTTTTACACTCGGATGTAGTCTGTGGATAGCTGAAGCACCACTTGAGAGCTGCTCAAGTGTGTACAATTCCTGTATTTTCTGCTTCATCGTGAATGTAATCTCATTGAAGTATTAACAACGGCGCTAAACCGCAGGCGTTAGAGTCGCTGATGCTCGTCGCTTGTTTTTTGCGGCGGAGATTATCAGTGCTGCGACTGCGGCAAGGGCGAAAGTGAATATTGCTCCAATGATGCCCGCAATGGGAGTGCCAAGTCCTGATGCTGCGTCGGCGTCGGGGAAATCGTATTCTGGCATGATGGTCGTTAGCTCTTGCACGGCGATAGTTCCTTGGTTGAAGGTACCATTTGTCTCCAATTCGGTTTTCCCCCAAACCTTGGCGATTGCCCATTCCAAGCCGTCAGGATTTGTGGATGCGAATACCGACAGCACCCCTGCGATCAAGAGCGTTGCTGCTGCTATGCCTATCAGCACCTTTCGTGTGTACCCTGTGCTTTTGGCAGCAGTAACGTCGAGGGTGCCTTCTAGCAGTTCGGGGCGCATTCGAGCTACGAATGCCAGCACGGCGGCTGTTATCACTCCTTCTGCTATGCCAATGGCTAGATGGATGGGTTGCATTACTAGTGCGAAGGTCGCTAAAGGAAGTTCGGCTATTCCGGAAAGATGGGTTTGCAGCACCACGCCAAATGCGCCTAGCTGCAAACTCACTACTACTGCTGTAATCGAAGCCAGTGCTAATCTCGTGGAGGTCATTCCTTTGCGAATAAGCGGTTTAAACACGAGTGGATAGACTATTAAGCATCCGATGACGCCCATATTGAAGATGTTGCACCCGAGTGCGAGCAACCCGCCGTCAGCGAAGAAAAGGCATTGTATGATGAGCACCGCCGCAATAGACAAAAACGCCGGAATGCCGCCGAGCAGCCCCGCAAGCAGTATCCCGCCCCCTATGTGGCC
>WRJP01000103.1 GCA_009778535.1 Propionibacteriaceae bacterium
ATGGTGTAAGTACCAGCAGTATTCGTGGTAACCGTGCCCTTGTACACGCCAGAATCAGCCGGATCCTCAGCGAAATCACCAAAGGTAGGTCCAGTTGGATCACTGGAAAGCACCAACTGAGCCTTGGTAAGTCCAGAAATCGGGTTGTCGAACTTATCACGCAACGTAATAACCACGTCAGCATTCTCGCCAACCTCGACATAATCGGTGACAGTCAGTGAAGACTTGTCTGGATCAATTTCGTCAGCGAAGAACGTGCGATCTTGTGGGGAAGCCTTGGCAGTGTCGCCGCCGCCGCCAACATCGGTATTGGCAATCTTGGCGTGAATCGCATACGTGTCAGCCTTCTCAGAAGTGAAGGTCACTTCACAGGTACCCTGAGCATTCGTGGTGCACTTGCCATTGCTGGCGAACTGCACCTCAGCCGGATCAGCGGTGAACGTGAACTCGTGACCAGGCAGCAAGTTACCAAAATCGTCCTTCGCGGTGATCTTGGCGGTGTAGTTGGTTCCAACCACAATCGGACCCGCTGGTGTGATATCCAGTTCCGCGAATTCCGGATATGGATCGGTTGTAGGCGTGAACTCGACGGTCTTGGGGGAATCTGGAGGAGTGTTACCGCCAGTAATATCCACCTGCGAACCTGACGCATCCACAACCTTCGCATTCACCGTGTAGGTGCCCACGATGTTAGAAGTCATGTAGACCTTGCACTGACCAGCAGCATCAGTCATACAAGTCGTAATCTCATCGCCAGACTCGTTATTGAGTTTCAGATCAGAATCTGGAGTTGACAGATAAACCGTCTGATTCGCCATAGCGGTGCCAGCAGCATCCTTGACCGTAGCCGTACCAACGATGTCTTGGCCGGTTGTAGTCGAGGTCTTGTCGATCGTGAACGTGGAAGTGTTCGGCGAAGGAACCATCGCCAACTCAACCACACAGGTAACGTCAACCAAATTACCGGTCATTACATTCGGTGCAATCGTGAAACTACCATTGCTCATATTCACCGTATAGTCGGTGTCCTTTGTCAAGGCAGTGCCATTAACTGAATCGTTACACACCACATCAGTTACCGCCCAACCCGCAGGTAGCGTGCCGGTCGGGGTCACCGTGGTAGCGGTGCCAACAACTGCAATCGCGTGTGGAGTGGAAGAAACCACCTTCATACCCGAGACAGTTGTAGAAATTGAATCTGTCGTTTGTGACGGTGCCGCAGAAACCACGTTAGTCAGCGAGAAGCCCTGATTAGTGATCGTGCCACCGTTGGTCTTCATACCAAGACGAATCTGGGCAGTTGCATAGTAAATCCGGTAGTCCTCAATTTCACCAGGAGTAACCCACGGAGTCGTGTTCGCCCCAGCCGAATCCTTCAATGGTGCATACGAACCGGTCGCATTATCCGAAGAAGTTGCAGGTACGTTTGAAGCGTTGAAACGTGCCACCGCTGGAGAAATCCCGCCAGCCGGAGCAGTCGTAGCTAGCACAGAGGACAAGACAGCCTTGCCATCACTGACCGTGCCGAAGTTTTTACCTGAACCAGCACCGGTGGGCAATGTCGTCGAACCCATCGGGGAGAAGAACCCGGTAACGGTGACATTGGACTCGCCGCCAATCTCTGGAGAAGCAGTAACATCAGCTTGCAGGTTGTAGCTCAGGCCAGCGGAGAAGAGCTGATCTTGCAGCGGAACCTTGACACCATCAGCCAACAAGACGAAGATGCCGTCGTCGCTATCGTGCGCGTTGGAGTTCGGGTCATTGACGCCATTGTTGTATGTACCATTCTTTTCACCCAAGGTGATGGTGCCCAAATCGCCATTGGCGTGGAATGGGCCGTTATCGTTGGCAAGCGACTTGTTCGGGGAGGCCGCGTCGCCCCAGGAACCGTATGACGCAAAGCCAAAATCAGCCGACACAACCGCAAGGTCGGTGTGCATATCGACCTTAGACACCCAGGCAGCGCCAGTATTCTGGTCGAAAACTCCACCAGAGCCGAGGGTCGTTGGATCAATCCGATCCTGCCTGGCACCCATACACGGGCCAGAGGTGGTGTGCTCTTTACGCGAAATCGCACCATTGTCATTTTCAAAGCAGTAGGCGGTAACCGTGTTGACCTCCATTGGGTCAAGAATTCCGTCACCATTCTCGTCGAAGGAGAAATCGCCACCCGATGCATAGGTCTGATAGACGTTCATGCCATCTACCTGTGGCTGCTTGGGTCGCACATAAAAGGCGTGCCCGGAATCTGGCAGCAGCGCTGCATAATCGCCCTCGGGGTCTGTCAGTACAGAACCCTTCAGAACGGCTGGTCCGCCAGGAGTGAGCTGCTCATAAATCTCAACCTCGACATTCATGATGCCGGGCTCGCCAGGATCGCGCACCCCGTTACCATTCAAATCATGGAAGATGGTGCCTTCGATAACCGGTGCCAACTGCGCGGCACCAAGATCCAAGTGACCAGTGCCCTCAGGAGTTGAGCTACCACTTAAAAGTTCAGACGTGCCAGCAAGAGTGTCCATGCGCCAAGTGTTACCGCCAATGATCAGCACATACAACGAGCCATCAAGGAAGGCCATGCCGTATCCGGTGTTTGTGGTGCCAGGACCAGAGAAGAACCTCGCCACCGACCATGTCCAACTTCCACTCGGATTTGGTTCACCATTGTCTAGCAGCGGAACATTGATCCGCACTAGAGCCTGTTGGTTGCTGCCATTCCTCATGAAAATGTAAAAGTCGCCATTTGCATCAATCGCCATGTCCGAGGCGTAAGTCCAGTTACCAGTCGCGTTGCCTGGCATGCCAGCGTCGCTCCACTGCTGATTCAGCGAACGACCTGCTTTCGGAGTGATGGTATTGCCAGAACAGGCTATTGGGGTCACGTTGCCATTTGAGGAAACCTTGTAGATACCTAACGGCAATGTGCCCTGTGCGCCTGTAGTAGTTCCATTGAATGTACCAGCGGCATAGCTGCTCACATAAACATAGCCATTCTTCTGGTTGATCTCGGCGCCCCACATGGCTCCGGTACGGCATAGGTTACCGTTGAAAGATCCAGGAAGGTTATAGCCAGTGATTGCATTTAACCGGGGTGCGGCTGGATTAGTCATATCAGGAACAAGTACCTGGGAGTTACCATTAGTACGAGTGGCAAAAAACATGATGTCGTGGTTGCCTTCGTGCTTGAACACCGGTCCTACACCAATGGTCTGCATCGCAGTACCAGCCGTACCATTTGTTGACTGGTTGTACGTGATCGCGGATTGCCATGCACCGTTAAAGCTGCTCAAGCTTCCCGGGTCATCAATTACGACAACATTCTGTTCACCCGTTTGTCGGAACAATTGGCTCCTTGAAAAGGGCGGTCTCCATGTGCCTGAAAATCCTACTGCTTCTGCGGATGGGGCGTTGATCGCTTGCAGCGTAATCAAACCTCCAATCGCTAAAGCAAAAGACAAGATACCGGCTACGGCTTTTCCGAGTGACCGGCCGCTAGTGCGTTTACTCATTGGTTCCTTCTCCTAACCAACCGAGGGGCTAATGGACTGAATGGCGAAACAGCCCAAAGTACAAGTCCGTTTAGACTTTGGTAGTAGACACTATCAACGTAGCCGAGCGTAAGCAACCCGTCATGCAATATCCGCAGGAGATGGACAGTGTTTATGCGCAATTTATTACTGAAACTACGCCAATCTCTTGGAGCGATTACGGTATTTCCACACAAACTTTACGTATTTGCAGTGCGCGGACTCTTCGATGCAGTTGCGCCGGAATAGCCTTGAAACTCCTGCTTGACCTGCGGTATCAGGGCTGAAGGCTCGAAAGTAGGTAGTTGGTTGCTGGTTTCTGCGTGACGGAAGTGCGGACATGGCGAATGTTGCCGGGCACCCACTGAGTCTGCCTGAAAATCATCTGAACAACCTAAAGGGTTGGTTTAGAAATCTCCCGCAGCGCACAGCAGATTCACAGATTACCCATAGCTAGTTTACGTTAGCAGTTGAGAGGATGGGTACATGTCGAATGCGCGAAATGGTTCAGATTCACTCACTCATGCAGACGGAAGTCCGATTCGGATATTGGCTGTAGACGACGAACCGATGCTCACCGAGCTGCTCTCCATGGCGTTGCGCTATGAGGGCTGGGAGGTCGAGACGGCAGCCAGCGGAAGTCAGGCTGTTAGTGCAGCTCGGAAACTGCGCCCTGATGCCATCGTGCTTGACATCATGTTGGGAGATTTTGACGGGCTGGAAGTGATGCGGCGGATTCGGGCGGAGCAGCCGCAGGTTCCGGTGATTTTCTTGACCGCCAAAGATTCGCTGTCAGATCGGATTGCTGGGTTGACTGCTGGCGGGGACGATTATGTGACTAAACCGTTCTCGCTGGAAGAATTAGTTGCGCGACTGCGTTCGCTGCTTCGCCGCACGGGAGCGACGACTGTCCAGGTGGCTAATCAACTCCAGGTGGGCGATCTGTTGCTGGATGAAGATTCGCATGAGGTGTTTCGGGACGGAGAGCCGATCTCACTGACAGCCACCGAGTTTGAGTTGCTGCGCTATTTGATGCGGAACCCAAACCGGGTGCTGTCGAAAGCGCAAATCCTGGATCGGGTCTGGAACTACGACTTCGGGGGGCAAGCTAACGTCGTTGAACTCTACATCTCCTATCTGCGCAAGAAGATTGACGCCGGTCGCCCCCCCATGATTCACACCTTGCGCGGCGCAGGCTATCTACTAAAACCTGCGGTCGCGTAATGGACGCTTCCAAACGGGTGTCCTTACCCTGGGTTTCGATACACCAGCATTCTGCTGGCACCGGGCCAGCAGGAGAGGAGGCAACACTCAACCAACGAGACCGTATTGGGCGTGGGACGCTTTCGCGGAAGTTGGCATTTAGGACGACTGCGCTGGTGGCTGCAATTACTATTGTGCTCAGCGGGGTGACGCTGGCCACGTCGTACCAAACTCTCACGCAAGGACTCGACAATCGACTAGCGACCGCGTTGACTCGTAGCGGAGAAGGACGCAGCGCAACATCCGACGATCCTGAAGGTTCGGGGATGATTCGTATCGACAAGATTCGCGGAGTAACGTTCATCAGTTGGCCGCAAGCAGAAGATACCCGCACTATAGAGAGGTACGCCTTGCTGTTGTCGCGTGTGAAGCCTGGCGTCCCGCACACCATGATCGTCGGCAATCTCGGCCCGTATCGGATTCTTAATAATGGCGCGACAATTGTGGGCTTGCCGCTGCGAGACGTGCATGACCAGATGCGGCGGCATTGGTTGTTCGCAATCATTTTCACGTTGGCGGCGATCGCGTTGGCATATTTCGGGGCTCGGACTGTGGTTGCAATCAGTATGCGCGGGTTGAACCGCCTGGCTGATACTGCAACGCGGGTTTCGGCATTGCCGCTGTCGAGTGGGGAAGTGGCAGTGCCGGTACGTTTTGAGGCGGAAGTTAACGAAACGCGCGACGAGGTGGGTCAGGTTGGACTTGCGCTGAATCAAATGCTAGATCATGTCGAGCGGGCGTTGGAGGCTAGACATCGCAGCGAACAGAAGGTGCGTCAATTTGTGGCGGATGCGTCGCATGAGCTGCGCAATCCGTTGGCGGCGATACGCGGATATTCGGAGTTGGCAGTGCGGAATCGGGCGGAGTTATCTGGCGACAGTATGCATGCATTGGAGCGAATAAATGGCGCTGCTGATCAGATGAGTGCGCTGGTGGAGGATTTGCTGTTGTTGGCGCATTTGGATTCGCAGCCGACGCTTGATTTGAAGCCCACAGATGTGACCGAGATTGTGTTGAAGGCGGTCGGGGATGCAAAGGCGGCTGGGGCTGGGTACAACTGGAAGTTGGAGTTGCCAGCCGAGCCGTTGTTTGCCAACGCCGACCCGTATCGGTTGCAGCAGGTGTTGGCTAACCTGCTCGGGAATGCGCGCACGCATACTCCGGCTGGGACGACGGTGCTGACTCGGCTTTGGCAGGCAGGATCTGATGTTTGTGTCGCGGTCTGTGACGATGGACCTGGCGTGCCGCCGGAGATTGCGGATCGAGTCTTTGAACGTTTCAGCCGCGCCGAATCCAGCCGAGTCCGGCATGCCGGAGCTCCCAGCACCGGACTAGGCTTGGCGATAGTCGCCGCTGTGATCGAAGCACACTGCGGACATGTTGTCCTTGAGTCAGTTCCTGGCGACACACAGTTCACCATTACACTGCCAGCTTGCGACCCACCCCTTTCTTCCGCAGATTGAGTGTCCCCTTCCTTGTCATCCTTTAATGGGTTGTGGTCGGTCTGGGATTGACTGACAGACTGGTGTTGGCCTGGATTGGTGGGAGTGTGACTCATTGTCATCCTGACT
>WRJP01000104.1 GCA_009778535.1 Propionibacteriaceae bacterium
TGGAAATCAGAATTTGGGTCAGGAATCGGGGTTGAGGCATACCAGAACGCGATTACTGCGAACCCTGCCACACCCAAGACAGCGATCGTTATTCCTACCCATTTCAGTACTCGCACCCAAACCGGACGCTTCTTACGGCGGCGTTGTTGTGAAGGCTTTCGGGTGTTCGCTTGGGGTCTTTTTGCTGCAGCGGTATGTTTTGGCTTAGCCATAAATATCCTCAACTGTTGGTTGCCGCCGCGGAGGACGACGTTTGACTCCGTCACCTAAGAGGTATGAATGAATCAAATGGTTCCACCCACACTCGACGCAGACTTCAACCACAAACACCTTAAACTCACCGTATTCACTTTGCATCTCGCCCAATTCCGCGGTGGTCTTTATCCTCCCGGAATATTGACCAAGCTGGTCACCAAAAACATAGTTCAGGTTCAGCAACCGCCTATTATCGCAGATTGGACACGGTATTTTCGATTCCTCGCCATGATGGAGCGCTGAACGCACCAGCATTGGGTCGGCGTCACAGGCATCAGCTCTGGTCAAGACACGTGAAGGCTGCCGTAAAGACTCCAGTGCATGTCGCCTTTGCAGCGTGTAATACACCTCTTCACGTTTTGACCACATGGAACCCAAGCCTAGCCTGCTTCTTCAAACCCGCTGCGATGAGCACAACAGACAGCCACGCTGCCACTAGAGCGAGCGACGGGAATCGAACCCGCCTCTGCAGCTTGGGAAGCTGCCGTTCTACCGATGAACTACGCTCGCAGACTCCCAGGTAGTTTAGCAGTTGTGGTGAGATCATTTGACCCACCCGGTAATCGTCAACGTTCAACTATCAATACATGATTGTATGCGGCATAAAATGAGTTTAGAGTGTGCTACGTGGCCAAAACCCCAAAGCATACGTTACGACGCCCTGGCATGCGTGTGACTCGGCCACGAGCAAGAAACCATCGACATCACGTGCTGTACCGAGAATCTGAAACGATGGTAGCTGCCTGTTCTGCTGGGGAACCAACCTCTTGCTTTTTCTACCTGCCAAACATGATCAGAAAGGTTCGCTCATGACTGATACCAACGAAAAGTGCTGCCAAACCGAAACGAGTCAAAGTCAGTCCCAATGTCCGGTCACGCATGACCGGATGTTCCAAGGTGACGACAACCGCCAGTGGTGGCCTAACCGGTTGAATTTGAAGATATTAGCCAAGAATCCGGCTGTTGCTAATCCACTTGGTGAAGAATTCAACTATGCCGAGGCGTTCGCCGCATTAGATCTTGATGCAGTGAAGCGTGATCTTGAAGCAGTCATGACGGATTCCAAGCCATGGTGGCCTGCCGATTTTGGCAACTACGGCCCGCTGATGATTCGGATGGCCTGGCATGCTGCTGGCACGTACCGAACTAAAGATGGCCGCGGCGGCGCGGCGTCGGCGCAGCAGCGCTTTGCTCCGTTGAACAGTTGGCCAGATAACGTCAGTCTCGACAAAGCGCGGAGGCTAATCTGGCCGGTCAAAAAGAAGTACGGTAAGGCAATCTCTTGGGCAGATTTGATGATCCTGGCTGGTAATGTCGCTTTAGAGTCAATGGGCTTCAAAACCTTCGGCTTCGGCGGTGGACGCATTGATGCCTGGGAGCCCGACGACGATACATACTGGGGTTCCGAAACCACTTGGCTCGACGATAAGCGCTACAGCGGGGAACGTGACCTAGAGAACCCGCTGGCCGCAGTCCAGATGGGCTTGATCTACGTAAATCCAGAAGGTCCAAACGGCAATCCTGATCCGCTCGCCGCAGCAAAAGATATCCGCGAAACATTTGCTCGGATGGCGATGAATGACGAGGAGACCGTGGCGCTGATTGCTGGCGGACATACGTTCGGAAAAACCCACGGCGCAGGTTCGGCCGACCATGTCGGCCCTGAACCAGAGGCTGCTCCGATGGAACAGCAAGGGCTGGGGTGGAAGAGCAGCTTCGGCACCGGAAAAGGCGGCGATACTATTACTAGCGGCTTGGAAGTCACCTGGACGACTACCCCTACAAAGTGGAGCAACAATTTCTTCTGGAATCTGTTCAGCTTTGAATGGGAGTTGACAACCAGTCCAGCCGGAGCGCACCAGTGGCAGCCAAAACACGGCGCAGGTGCCGGAACCGTTCCAGACGCACATGACCCGTCAAAACGCCATGCCCCAACCATGCTAACCACCGATTTGTCGCTGCGCTTCGACCCGATCTACGAACCGATCGCGCGGCATTTCATGGAGAATCCCGATGATTTTGCGGATGCTTTCGCGCGAGCTTGGTTCAAACTGACCCACCGTGACATGGGCCCGATTGCCCGTTATCTTGGTGCAGAAGTACCAAGCGAAGCATTGATCTGGCAAGACCCAGTACCTTCGGTAGACCATGATCTAATCGATGCCAATGACGTCGCCGCACTCAAGCGTGAGGTGCTCGCTTCAGGTTTGACGGTTTCGCAATTGGTACGCACTGCCTGGGCAGCTGCCTCAACCTTCCGTGACAGCGACAAGCGCGGCGGCGCCAACGGTGGACGCATCAGACTAGAACCCCAGCGCGGTTGGGCAGTGAATAATCCAAGCGATTTGCACAAAGTGCTGGATTCGCTAGAAACCATTCAAAAGTCGTTCAACGCCGCAGCGCCTGGCAACAAGCAAGTTTCGATGGCCGATCTGATCGTGTTAGGCGGCTGTGCTGGTGTGGAACAAGCCGCTAAGAACGCTGGTTTTGACATTGATGTCCCGTTCGTTCCTGGACGTACCGACGCCACTGCCGAATGGACAGACGTGGAATCGTTCGCCGTGCTAGAACCTGCTGCTGACGGATTCCGCAACTACCAAAGCGCTGATCAGAAGGTTCCGGCCGAATACTTACTAGTCTACAAAGCTAACCTGCTCTCCTTATCGGCACCGGAGTTGACGGTTCTAGTTGGAGGCATGCGGGTATTGGGTGCCAACTTTGACGGGTCTGACCTCGGTGTGCTGACCAAAAACGTCGGCTCCCTGAGCAACGATTTCTTCGTGAACCTGCTAGACCTAGAAACCACCTGGCAGCCTGCCGATGCTGATTCAAAGCTCTTTGCTGGACAGGGCGCGAATGGAGCGCTCTGGAAAGCCAGCCGTGCCGATCTGGTGTTTGGTTCCAACGCAGAACTGCGTGCTGTCGCGGAGGTATACGCCAGTGACGATGCGAAAGAAAAGTTCGTGCAAGACTTTGTCGCTGCTTGGACAAAGGTGATGAACCTGGATCGTTTCGACCTGGCCTGACACCCAGGGTCGATTGCGAAACTTGCGCAGACATAAACCACAGGTTTTGACGCAAGACACCCTTGGCTGAGACGACGCCAGGGCTTGCCCGTGCGTCCAACAGAGTTAGACTGCTGGCATGGATTTGTGGGGAATGCGAAAAAGCTACGAGCAGGGCGAGTTGGACGAAACCCAACTAGCCGAGGTGCCGCAGACATTCTTCGAGAAGTGGTTGCAGGATGCGGTTGATGCGAATATTCCAGAGCCTTCGGCAATGACGTTGGCGACGGTTGATGTAAACGCTCGTCCGTCCACACGCGTCGTGTTGTTGAAAGGGATTGACGGCGGTGGATTGATCTTCTACACAAACTACAACTCGCGCAAAGGGCAAGACCTCGTCGTCAATCCTTACGGAGCGCTGCAATTCCATTGGGCAGAACTGGAGCGTCAAGTACGCATTGAAGGCAAAATCGAGAAGGTCAGTTCGGCCGAATCTGATGCATATTACGCAGTACGTCCATTGGATTCACGGATAGGAGCCTGGGCTTCGCCGCAGAGTGAACTGATTTCCTCACGAGCTACCCTCCTAGCAAATGCCGCCAAAGTGTCAGCGAAATACGGGCTTAACCCACCGCGTCCACCGCACTGGGGTGGCTACCGATTGGTACCCGAAGTCTGGGAGTTTTGGCAGGGAAGAAAATCACGGCTTCATGATCGGGTACGTTACCGACGCGAGCAGGCTAGCTGGCTAAAGGAACGACTCGCGCCCTAGCCTTTCGTCAGGCCGTTCGTATTACCATTGCGCTCAATGTATTCAGCGACAGTGTCATTTTGAATCGCTTCAGCTAGTTCAGCCATCAGTTTTTCGTGAACAATGTCGATGGAAGCATTTGCTGGTGATCTTCCGTAACCCTTGATAGGTGCTTGCAGCGAAATAATGTCAGCCCCACCCGAAACGTTCAGCGACATCGCAATCGAAATCATCTCCGAGTTAGTCAACTTGTCGTCCACTCTAAAGTAGCTGCCGACATTATTGATCAGTGCCTGCAAGGCGGCAGGATTGGTCAGTGTGTCTTTGTTCAGAAGTTTCAGAAAGATAGCACGCAGCACCGTGCGATGTCGTTCAGACCGATCTAAATCTCCATTGGGTAGCCCATATCGCTCCCTGACATAGCACAGCAGTTTATCGCCTGCCATGGTTATTTCACCCTTGGGGTAGGTATAGCCACGACTTTGAGACGCGATTCTGTTATTGATGGTTACGCCTCCGATTACCTCAGTGATCATGACGAATTCTTCCATGTCAATCACGGCGGTGTGATCCATATTCATTCCGACCAGCTTCTGCAAAGTCCTCACTACTAGCGGTGGGCCGCCGTATGCATAGGCAGCGTTAATTTTGTTTTTCCCGCGGCCAGGGATATCTACATACATGTCGCGCGGGAATGAGATCAGATACATCTTGTCGCGGTCAGCGTTTATGTGGGCGATCATCAGGACATCGCTACGGCCGGCATCTCCACTACCGCGTGAGTCCGAGCCCATTACCACAATATTGAGCGGGGCATACTGCTTCCCATCAGGAATTTTTGCAATCGGCAACTCGGGATCGTAAGTCACCAATTCAGGGTCACGTTCTATGCTACTGAGGGCGCTTTGGGCTTGCTGCCAAGCCCAAGCTGCAAATCCAAGCGCAACGATCAACAACGCTCCCAAAGAGATTAATACGATTCGTGCAGTGCGACGTGATTTCTTCTTCTGAATCGCTCGAGAGGGCACCTCGTTTGTATCAAGCAATTCAGTAATAGCTGTGGTATCTTCACTCGCTCTGCGTGGAGAATCCGATGGTTCCGCTCGAAAAATCCGATCGTCAATATTCATGCGTTTCCCTCTCCAAGATGTCTGTGCCAGTTAGATATCACTCGTCAATGATACTAACTCTTTCAAAATCATGTTCTCACCTGTCCGGTATAGTCTCCAGTGCTTGCCAGCATTATCGGATCACGAACGACTCGTTTCAACTCTCTGAATACGCAGAATTTGGACTGTTGCGCTAAATTTTATGTAGAAGTACGGTTTCTAACCTTAATAGCAAACTGACAACTCCTGCTTCAAGATCGACGAAAGAGGGACAGTGAAGGCAATCTCCAAAATCGCAGCGGTATTCATTGCTGGTTCATTAATCTTGGGAACCCCAAGTGTTGCAGTTGCAGATGTGGTTGACCCGCCCGAAACGAGTGCAATTCCTGTAGCTGCAAACGATGTAAAGCTCCCCAGTGGAGTCAACCGAGTTTCTTTCGTAGAGCTTCGCCCCAACGATTCAGTTGCCGTCACTCACTCAACTGGTGGCGGGTATATACCTTCACCCATGAGCAGGGACGCCATCAACGACGCCAACTACAACTCAGGTAAGGCTGCGACCCATGCAGCCTTACCAGCCAAATTCGACCTGCGAACCTCCGGCTTGGTGGCTCCAGTGAAAGACCAAGGTTCCTTTGGAACGTGCTGGTCATTCGCAGCAATGGCCTCCGCAGAGTCGGCGATTATGCGGAATGAGGCAGTGTCTTCCTTTACAACACTTTCGGAAAAACATCTTGTTAACTCGGTATACAACACTTATCCGAGTACAAAATCTTTTAGCACAACCGATTCCTTGCAGAAAGGTGGAAATGACTTTCAGGCAGCTGCTGCCCTTACAAGATGGCAGGGCGCTAGGACAAGTGCTGCGTTCCCCTACACAGATGTGGCTACTCCGATTTCTGAGGCAGATATCAAAACCTCTGATTTCCATTTGAAGCTGCTGTTTTTTTAACTGCAATGTGGGCAAATAACGCTGAAATCTCTTCAGCGAATCCCGCTCTGCCTTTAGCGCATTCTTTGTGAGCTTGACTTTAGCCATGGTGTAAATATAGTAAATGCGGACTTACTGGCTAGGGAGTAAGGAATGGGGTATATACCTAATCCTGCACGCAACGGACACTAAACAAGCCCGTCTTATTGCCGTTGCCCCAGTAGGCGTACTCGTAGCTGTAGCCCATGAAGCGGCGGTAGGCGCCGCTGGCACTGCCCCCAGAACT
>WRJP01000105.1 GCA_009778535.1 Propionibacteriaceae bacterium
TTCTGCCATTAAACAGCGTTAATAGGGTAATTGCTCCCGAAATCTTTGAATCACCGACAGGGCACGATCTCTCACCCAAACCATCGTGTGATCTGTATTAGCTTCCACAATTAGCCGCAGCAGCGACTCGGTGGTCGATGGCCGCAGGCTCACCCACCAATCCGGAGCACTAATCGTCAAACCCTTGTCACGCTCCACATCCCCCAGACCATCAAAATCGAATTCAAAAGCATCAAGCACCTCTGGAATATCCCGAACTGCGATGCTTATCTCCCCTGATGTCGGGTAACTGGGATATTTTTCAACCAACTTGCTCAGTGGCGACGGACTGCGGCCAAGTTTCGAGATGACGTGCAAAGCTGCCAACATTCCGCTGTCAGCTCCCCAAAAATCTCGAAAATAGTAATGGGTTGAATGCTCGCCGCCAAAGATCGCATCATTTGCTCCCATCGCAGCTTTCATGAAACTGTGACCTACTGGCGAAACTACAATCTTGCCCCAATAACGCCGTACCGTCTCGGAAACTGATCTAGAAGTTACCGAATTGATCACGATGGTTGATCCTGGTTCTCGAATTAACATTTCTACCGCGATCAACGCGATGATCGAAGCTGAATTTACGACCTGTCCGCGCTCATCAATAATGACGCAGCGGTCGCCATCTCCATCGAAAGCCAAACCTAGATCGGCTCCATGCCCGACAACCGTCTTTCTAATGTCAAACAAGTTATCGGGGTCGAGCGGGTTCGGCGCATGATTAGGAAAGGTGCCATCCGGCTCGAAGTACAATTCGATGAGGTCAACTAAATCGCCCAGCACTTTTCTGGTCAATATTCCAGCAATCCCATTCCCGGCATCTACCACAACTTTCAGTCGCTTCAAGCCGGTCAACTTCACTAAGGATCGCAAGAAAGCAGCGAAGTCGTCGAGTATATCCCGCTTTGTTACAAAACCGGCGGTTTCTGCTTCCGGAAGACCCCACAATGCATGGTTCCGAAGCTGGGCTAGCATGTCGACAGTGATGGGTTTGGCTCCACGCTGGCAGATTTTTATTCCGTTGTAAACCGCAGGATTGTGGGAAGCCGTAAACTGTACCCCAGGCAAATCCAAAACCCCCGATGCATACCAAAGAGCGTCAGTGCTGGTTAATCCCAAATCCACAAGATTTGCCCCCATGCTGGTTGCACCAGCAATGAACGCCTGGCTCAGTTCGGTTCCTAGCAGTCGCATGTCACGCCCGAGAACGAAGTAGGAGCCTGCGAGGTTGAACACCTTCACAAAGGCGGCTCCCAGCGCCTTTGCGCCTGCTTCATCCCACTCAACATCCTTACCAACCACGACACCGCGAATATCGTTAGGCTTGAATATCTCGGGCTTCAGCATTCTTGCTCCGGAAATGTTTCGGGTTTCATCTTTTTACAAACGTGTCTTACATTTTCCCATTTCGAGGCGGTTTTAGTCATTAGCAACACTCAATATCGGCGATTTTTACTACTTCCTAGGAGGGAATTGCTGGTGCTTTCGTGGTTGCGGTCTTGGAAATTTGAGCAGATCCGACGACACGCCCTTGCTCGTAGCAAACAACGGTTTGTCCTAAAGCTATTCCGACAACTGGTTGCACAAATTCCACCCTCAGTTCGTCGTCACAGTAGCTGAAATTCGCAGGTACCGCTGCACCATGCGCCCGCCACTGTGCAAAACCTGACCAAGGTTCGGAAATGACGGCTTGAGTGAAAGTCAGGCTGGTACCGCGCAACCTACCCACACTTAAATCCTGCTTTGAGCCCACGACCACCGTATTGGCTTGCGCATCAATCGCTTTCACATAACGCGGCCGTCCGTCAGCGGCAGGCACTCGCAACCGCAAGCCGTGGCGTTGTCCTACCGTAAATTGGTAGCTGCCTAAGTGTGTCCCCAGCACCGTACCATCGCTAGCTACTATATTCCCTTCTCGGCGCCCCAACTGTTTGCGGAGAAAGGCCGCAGTGTCCCCATCCGGGATGAAACAAATGTCGCTCGAATCTGGTTTTTCAGCAATGTTGAAGCCGCATTTCGCTGCCTCAGCACGAATGTCAGCCTTTGCGGGCGAACTCCCAAGCGGGAACAATGAATGCGCTAACTGGTCTTGATTGAGGACACCCAGCACATATGACTGATCTTTTGCTGCTTCGCTGGAACGATGCAGACTTCGTTGCCCAGCGGCATTTTCAATAAGCGCATAATGTCCAGTTGCCAGCGCCTCAAATCCCAATCCACGTGCTCGCGTTAACATTGCGGAAAACTTGATCTTCTGATTACAGCGCAGACACGGATTCGGCGTCTCTCCCTTCGCATATGCCGCCACGAAATAATCAATGACTTCGGTCTTGAACTCCTTTGTAAAATCCCACAACAACAGCGGAATGCCTAATACCTCGGCGACATGCTGCGCATCACTAGCATGATCGAACCGAGGTTGGTTTGCGAGTAATCCAGCTTGGGATGGATTTTCCCACAAGCGTAAATGCACCCCTGTTACGGTATGTCCCGCAGCAACTAGACGTGCAGCAGCGACTGCGGAATCCACTCCGCCAGAGATGGCACAAAGAATCTTCATTGCTACAAAGACTAACTATATAACCTACTTAGCAGGCGTTGATTTGCCGCTTTCATAGGTACGCCTTACACAGAAATACCGGTTTCGTGTCATAAAGTGGCATCTGCAAATAAATGAAGGACAAACATGACCGAGTTACTCGATGCCAACCTTGGCGCGAGCTGTAGTGATGACGGAACTGAATTCTCTATCTGGGCACCGCGAGCGACCAGAGTGGAGTTGGCATTAGTAGAAAAAGACAAGCAGATAAATCATGACATGAACGCCTGCGCAGACGGCATCTGGCGGGTTTTCATTCCTGAAGTTGGTTCAGGACAACGTTACGGTTTTCGGGTACACGGGCCTTGGAATCCCGATCAGGGAGAACGTTTCAACCCAGCCAAACTTTTGGTAGACCCCTACGCTAAGGCAATCACCGGAGGAGTCGACTATTCGGGGCCCATTTTCGACCACACCCCAGAGTCCAATTTCTCGCCAGACTTGACGGACTCTGCTGATGCTGTTCCGCTATCTGTTGTGGTTGCTGATTCTCCCCCACCGAAACCGTTGGAAACCCCGATTCCGTTGGCTGAAATGGTCATCTATGAGACGCATCTTAAAGGTTTCACAAAACTGCATCCGGCAGTTCCCGAACATCTGCGCGGCACTTATGCCGGTTTTGCCTATCCGGCCGTGATCGAATATCTAAAAACTCTGGGAATCAACACTGTCGAGTTCTTACCCATCCAACACTTCATCTCCGAGCCCTTCGTCGTCGGGCGCGGATTAGTAAATTTTTGGGGTTACAACACTTTGGGTTTCTTCGCTCCACATGCGCCCTACTCGTCGAGTGGAACCATGGGAGAGCAAGTAACCGAGTTCAAAGAGCTGGTTTCCGCGCTGCATGAGCATGAAATAGCGGTCATCCTTGACGTCGTGTATAACCACACTGGAGAGGGCGGACACGAAGGGCCAACGCTTTGTTTTCGCGGAATAGATCACGGCGGTTACTACCGGCTCACCTTTGACCAACGCAATGACTATGACGTCACCGGATGCGGAAATGCCGTAGACACCTCACATGAAATCTCACTGAAACTGATAATGGATTCACTGCGCTATTGGGTTCAAGAAATGGGAGTCGACGGTTTCCGCTTCGACTTGGCCACCACCCTCATTAGAGATGAAGCCCACCATGTTGACCATTGTCACCTGTTTAAGCAACTCATCGCCGCTGACCCGCTTTTGCAGGACAAGGTGATGATCGCTGAACCCTGGGATGTTGGCCCCTACGGGTATCAAGTCGGAGCCTGGGGTCAGGACTGGTCGGAATGGAATGACCAATTCCGCGATTACGTGCGCGATTTTTGGCGCGGCGCGGCCAGCGGTGTGCAAGAACTGGCGACTCGTTTAGGCGGCTCCGCAGACCTTTTTGACAATTTCGGAAGATCGGCAACCAGTTCCATCAACTACGTAACCGCACACGATGGTTTTACCTTGCGGGATTTGGTCAGCTACGACTTGAAACACAATGAGGCGAACGCTGAACGCAATCATGATGGCACCAACGACAATCGCTCTTGGAATCATGGCTGGGAGGGCGAGAGCACCGACCCCGAACTTAACCGCTCCAGGCAGCGAACTGCACGAAACATGATGGCTACGTTGCTGCTGTCAACAGGAGTTCCCATGCTCACCGCCGGAGACGAAAAAGGACGCACCCAAGCAGGCAATAACAACGCCTACTGCCAGGACTCTCCACTGAGTTGGGTGGATTGGTATGACTTGCCCAACTGGGATTCCATGACAGCGTTGGTTCAGGTGTTGCTGGCACTGCGGAAAGCTCATCCGGTACTCCGCAGTGCTGATTTTAGAGCGCGGAGACCGATTCACGATACCCAAGGCCGCGATCTAGGCAGATCAGAGACAGCGTGGTTCAACGAACACGGCACCGAAATGGTTGACGAACAATGGCATGATTCGGCACGCAAAATCTTGGGCTTGTATCTTTCGGATTTGAGCAGCGGGTTTTTGATCTATTTCCATGCGGGGTCAGAACCGCTAAGCGTAAAACTACCTGCTGCCGCGTGGGGAAGCTCTTTCAGGGCAGTTGTACATACTGCCGACCGTGACGAACTATCAGAGCAACCACTTCAACCTGAGAGCGAATTCATATTCCCGCCGCGCTGCGTCGCCGTTTTCGCTGCCAAGGTTTCCGCTAGCTCGTAGGCAAGAGCCTTAGGCTCTGTATCGATCACGAGAAAGTTCACCAGCCACTGTCGTCACCCTGCGTCACCCTGCGTCACCCTGCGCTTCAGTCGCAGGGTCGATACATCGGCCTGCGACCGGCATTCATCCAGCGGAAGCTGACCGACGCGAGGAAGCTAGCAACAAACAACCAACCTCGTAGGCCGCAACCAATACACCGATCAGCAGCACCCCAAACACTTCAAAATGTAAATATCTCGAAGCGATAGCTACGCTGACCACCGCCAGACTAGCGACAGTTGCAACCATCGTGACCAACGTGTGTGAACTGTTCACAGCGAGGAGTTGATAGGCATGTTCACGATGCGATTGCGTCAGTTTCTTGCCCTGCAAGGCACGTCTGACTAAGGTGACACAGACATCGGTTGCGTATACCGCCAGCGGTGCTAATCCGACCAAGATCGAATCAGTGGCCGCCCACATCCAAATGCCCACTCCGAAAAATAACCCGCCTAGCAAATAGCTTCCCACATCGCCAAGAAACAATCGGGCTTTTGGAAAATTCCAGGGCAAAAACCCAACGAAGGCTCCAAAGATCACGACGCCAAGCACTACGAGACCAGTAGCGTTCCATAACAACCCGACGATTACAGCAGCGACCCCCAAAATAGCGCCTTGATAACTTGAGATTCCGTTAATTCCGTCCATGAAGTTGGAGGCATTCACGGCAAAGATCGCAGCTAGGCAGAAGACGGGCACCAACCACAGCGGCCACTGCAAACTGACCAATAACGCAGCCCCCATGACTATGCCCAGCAACCCCTGTAGCGCCAAACGTACAGTCACTGAAAGCTGGCGTACATCTTCAACGAAACCCAGCCCGGCGAACAGCACCGCTCCTGCGACGATGACCGTCCCCGTGGAAGCTGGGTTCGCTTCGCCAATCCAGACATAGACCCCAGGTGCAGCCACATTTGAAATGAGAATTTGTACTAAACCTAAAGCCAGTCCCAGCCCCCATCCGATTACTATGACCACCGCTGGCGCTATTCCGCCGCCACGTAACGTCGGCTGCGAATGCGATGAGCGGTCGCTGGGAACATCCACCAGTTTCATCCGGCGCAGTAACAGTTGCGCAACTGCTGGAAGCAGCAAGCCAAGAATCAGTGCAATGACGAACAGCAAGCTAAAGCCCATCTGGGATCACCAGCTTCACAATGATTTGACCCATGCCTTGAAATCTAGTTCTTTTGGCGGCAGCACTTCAACACTAGAGTGGGAAATTTTCTTGTGTGCGGTTACTTTAGCTGTTTCAAATTTGCTCACCAACTGCTCATGAACTTTTTCGCCTTCGCGTAATCCGACGAACTCAATCTCAATATCT
>WRJP01000106.1 GCA_009778535.1 Propionibacteriaceae bacterium
GCAGGATCGATGCGTAAGCCTAGTGTCGGCGGGAACTACCTCCGGTATTTCGATACGTTAACTCCGGCAACACTCGACAGGTGCGAGCGTACTTGGACACAGTGGTAGTTTGGGAGGCAGCAGATAGGAGGCGGTGGTGTCACGACGCTCAGACGAGGGCAGGCGCAGCCATCCTTTCTGGTTGGCTCTCGGCTGGGTTGGGTGCTTGTCGACGGGACTGGTGTTGGCAAGCAGTATGTTCCCAGTGTTGCAAGGCAAACATGTCGTATTTGCACTTGCCGCGTCATTCACTCCGCATGCGCTGTTAGGTTGGCTATTCGCAGTGCTTGTTTTTATAGTCGCGGCCAAGGGGAAAGCGAAGCTGTTAGCCTTGATAGCGGCGATTGGTCTTGCCTGCAATTTGCTGGTTGTCGAGCCATATCTTCCCAGACCAACTCGCCTCGAAGCTCAGACCCCGCAGTTACGGGTTTTGACGGTCAACCTCTGCTATGGCCAAGCCGATGTTGAGCGCTTCGTTGAACTGTTTCATCAAGTAACCCCGGACGTGGTGGTTTTGGCTGAAATTACCACGAGCTTTGCCGAGGCCTTCACCAAGAGCGTAAAGAAAGAGTTGCCGCACCGTGCCGGGACTCCAAGTGCTGAGGGGATGGCGAGCGGCACCATGATCTTCTCCAGATTCCCACTCACGGAAGCAGATGCCGCTCAAACTACGTTTAACTCTGCTTTTGTCGAAGTGGCCGACCCTGGAGGCAAATTCATCTTGGGTGGCGTTCACACAGTGAATCCGGTTCGTGATTTTGATTTGTGGTTGGCAGATGGTGAAGCAATCGCTGAGGTCGCCGCACGGCGAGTCGGGAGACCCTTGATTATCGCTGGCGATTTCAATGCGACAGATGAACACCTGCCACTGCGAAAAATCACGTCAGCCGGATTGTCGAGCGTCGAGCGCCGAGTAGGCGCAGGTTGGATTCCAACTTTTCCGAGCGACATTGGGTTGGTTCCACCCTTGATCGGGATTGATCACATCCTGATCAATAAAGAATTTCGTGCCACAAAGGTCTACGCGGTTTCGGTTGTAGGCACCGACCATCTGGGTTTAGTTGCAGAACTTGTCAGAACCTAGCTTCAGCATCCTGACAAAGAAAAACTGGCTCCCACCCGAAGGTGAGAGCCAGCCATAAATAGTGTTCTAGTGCTGATGGCCTGCCATAGCAGGTTCATCTTCATCAGCAGGCTTCTCGACCACAGCGGTTTCTGTGGTGAGTAGCAGGCTTGCGATAGAAGCAGCATTAGCCAGTGCGGAACGAGTGACCTTGACCGGATCAATGACACCGGCTTTCATCAGATCACCATATTCGCCGGTCATAGCGTTGTAGCCGTTACCTGGCTCCATTTCAGAAACCTTGGCGACTATCAAATAGCCTGGCTCCCCGCCGTTTTCAGCGATCCAACGCAGTGGTTCTACGACAGCTTTAGCGACGATCTCCACGCCAGTTTTCTCATCGCCAGCCTTGCCGAGACCATCGGCGAGAACTCGTGCTGCATGAATCAGGGCGGTGCCGCCACCAGCGACAATGCCTTCTTCAATTGCTGCGCGCGTAGCAGAAACTGCATCTTCAATGCGGTGTTTCTTCTCCTTCAGCTCTACCTCAGTGGCAGCACCAACTTTGATCACGCAAACACCGCCGGCGAGCTTAGCGACCCGCTCTTGCAGCTTCTCACGATCCCAATCGGATTCGGTACGTTCAACTTCAGCACGCAACTGGGCTACGCGAGCGGCGACATCTTCAGCCGAACCAGCACCATTCACGATGGTGGTGTTGTCCTTGGTGATCACGATCTTGGCCGCAGTGCCGAGCACTTCCAGGCCAACCTGATCGAGCTTCAAGCCGATTTCCGGAGCGACAACCTGGCCACCGGTGAGGATGGCGATATCTTCAAGCATTGCCTTGCGCCTGTCTCCAAAAGCTGGAGCTTTGACGGCGACAGATGTGAAAACGCCCTTGATCTTGTTGACGATCAACGTCGAGAGTGCTTCACCATCGACATCTTCAGCAATCACGAACAACGTCTTGCCTGCTGCGATGACCTTTTCCAACAGTGGCAGTAGTTCTGCTATTGAGGAAATCTTGGCCTGATGTATCAAGATGTACGGATCTTCAAGAACCGCTTCCATCCGCTCGGGATCGGTTACGAAATAGGGCGAAAGGTAGCCCTTGTCGAATTGCATACCCTCGGTGAATTCCAGTTCGGTACCGAAAGTGTTGGATTCGTCAACGGTGATAACGCCGTCTTTTCCAACCTTGTCGAACGCCTGTGCAATCAAATTGCCGATCTGCTCGTCGCGGGAGGAGATGGTAGCAACATTAGCCATGTCGTCGGTAGTTTCAACTTCATGTGAGAGGTTGTCTAACTCTGCTTCAATAGCCTGGACTGCCGCGTCAATGCCGCGCTTCAATTCGATTGGATTAGCGCCAGCAGCAACTGCCCGCAGACCCTCATGCACGAGAGCTTGAGCTAGCACAGTAGCCGTGGTGGTGCCGTCACCTGCGACATCGTTGGTCTTCGTGGCGACTTCTTTGGCTAACTGGGCACCGAGATTCTCGAATGGATCAGTCAACTCAACTTCTTTAGCAACGGTCACACCATCGTTAGTGATGGTCGGAGCGCCCCATTTTTTATCCAGGACGACGTAGCGGCCTTTGGGGCCCAAGGTGACCTTAACTGTGTTGGCGAGGATGTCGACACCACGTTCCATAGAACGGCGTGCCTCCTCGTCAAACTGCAAAATTTTTGCCATTTTCGGCCATCCTGCCTTACTTGACTACTACGGCAAGAATGTCGCGGGCATTCAAGAGTAGATACTCTTCGCCGTTGTACTTGACTTCGGTGCCGCCGTACTTACTGAAGATAACGATGTCGCCTTCTGCAACATCAACTGGAATGCGCTTGCCAGAGTCGTCAGTCCGGCCTGGTCCAGTTGCGATAACTTTGCCTTCCTGCGGCTTCTCTTTGGCGGTATCGGGGATAACCAGACCAGATGCTGTCGTCTGCTCTGCCTCCAATGGCTGTACGAGGACGCGATCCTCTAGCGGCTTGATCGTGACTGCCACGTCAAAACCCTTTCATTAGTCGAAAACAATTATTTTTCGCCTTGGTGCCGTCGCGGTGTCACCTATGGCGGTTAGCACACTCACATGGAGAGTGCTAAGTAAAAATCTATACCTGCATTAGCACTCTAGCAAGCCGAGTGCTAGAACCAGGACTCATTTGCCCGCATCTTGAGCGTTTGCTCGAAGTCCTTTGACAGTAGCTCTACTCATCGTGATAACCAGGTATGACAAGAAAACAGCAAAGAGGACGTTCCCAACGAAGGGGTCAACCCATGCGGCAGCCACAACTCCAAACGATGCTGTCCCAGCGGCTGCTAAACCGATCACTCCAGCAGCAGGCAGGTCGAGGTTGCCGCGCCTGAGATTGCCGATCGTGCCAGACAGCGCCGTCGGAACCATCATGGCCAACGATGTGCCTTTCGCTATCAGATCACTCGCGCCGAAGACCACAATCAGCACCGGCACTACGACTATCCCGCCGCCAATGCCTAGCATGCCGGAGAGGATTCCGGTCACTAGGCCGAGCGTAACTAGCCCTAGACCTAGCCAGAAGTCGATCGAAAGCTGTGAACTTCTGGCTGGAATCACCAAAAATAATGAGGCAATCACTGCGATTAAGAAACCGATGAAGGCCAGTCGCACCGCCTGCCTTGGTAATCGATGCAGTAGCAGACTTCCGATTTGGGCACCTGCTACTGATCCGACGACGATCAGTAGAGCTGCAAGCCAGTCAACATCATTTCGGACACCGTATGAGCTGACTCCTACTACAGCGGTAGGCACTATAGCGGCCAAAGATGTACCTGCGGCTTTTCGTACGTCAAAATGTGCGACGGCGATGAGCAACGGAACTATGATCGTCCCACCGCCAACACCGAACAGTCCGGAAAAGAATCCGGCGCCCAGCCCGATAGCCGCAAATAGCACCCAGGTTTGCCAGGTTCGCTTCACAGCTTCTGCGCTCACTTCATTCCGATCGTCGACTTCATTGTTTCATACCGTCGCTTTGTCGATCAGCCGCTCGCGCTGTGGTGGTTTCGGGCAGTCAGCGCTGCCGCACGGTGTTGGTGTTATTCGCTAGGCTGGAGTACATGGCATATCTGGTTCCGCTGATCTTTATCGTGACCTTGGCGATAACGATCTGGGTCGTCGTAGGGTCGATATATTCCTACAAGAAGCACCAGTTGTTGGCGCAAGCCCATATCCCACTGCAACTTGGAACTGGCTCTGCTGCGCTTCGACGAGCGGATGCTACGTTTCAAAGATTGTGGGGCACGAATCAACCGATGGCGGTTTTCGCTATCTCGGACGGATCGAGTGTTGATCTTCCAGTGGCGACAAGTGAAGCTCAATCCTTCACCCCTGGTGAAAAGGGGATTTTGGAGTGGCAGGGTAACCGCTTTATTCGTTTTGAAACGCTGCGCTAACTCAGGTCAGTTAGCCGGCAAGAACCTCGTCTAACATGACCTCAGCGCGATCTTCTTCAACTTTTTCAGCGAGCGCCAATTCGGATACCAAGATTTGACGGGCTTTTGCCAACATACGCTTCTCGCCCGCAGATAGCCCGCGGTCTTTCTCACGCCGCCAAAGATCGCGTACCACCTCGGCAACTTTCATGACATTGCCAGAATGCAGCTTTTCGAGATTTGCCTTGTAGCGTCTTGACCAGTTTGTTGGCTCCTCGGAATACGGCGCACGCAGCACACTGAAAACTCGCTCCAGCCCGTCTGCATCAACGACATCGCGTACCCCTACTAGGTCGAGATTGTCTGCAGGTACTCGTACTACCAAATCGGTTTGTCCCAGGATTCTTAACACCAAGTAGAGACGGTCTTCGCCCTTAATCTTTCGGGTTTCAATCTCCTCTATGACGGCGGCTCCGTGGTTTGGATAAACTACGGTTTCCCCCACTGTGAACGTCATGCAATCCCTTTCGCCGAGGGTATATTCTACCACATCCGTCTAATCGGAGGGTGTCCTATTTCCCCTAGTCACAGGGCGGTTAGCGCAAAATTGACGTTATTTCTTGCCTTGATTTTTCACAGCGTCAATGGCGGCGGCGGCCGCTTGCGGGTCGAGATAACGACCGCCGGGATTTAGCGGCATTAAGTCGTCGTTGAGTTGGTACAGGAGCGGAATTCCGGTGGGAATATTCAGCTCGGTTATTTCCGCGTCGGAAATACCATCCAGATGTTTCACCAGGGCGCGCAGCGAATTTCCGTGTGCGGCGACCAGCACAACTTTCCCAGTGTTCAAATCTGGAACAATCTGGTCATACCAATACGGGAGCATCCGCACCACAACGTCAGCTAAGCATTCAGTGAGCGGTCGCAGCGCTGGCGGCAGTTCGGCGTAGCGCGGGTCGTCAAATTGGGAGAATTCATCGGCTGCGGCAATCGGGTCAGGTGGAACGTCATAGGAGCGTCGCCATTGCATGAACTTGGTTTCACCAAAGGTTTCCAACGTTTGAGCCTTGTTTTTGCCTTGTAACGCACCGTAGTGACGCTCGTTCAGTCTCCAAGAACGCTTTACCGGTATCCAATGCCTGCCGCAGGCTTCCAAAGCGAGGTTTGCGGTGCGAATTGCACGTAGCAGTAGTGAGGTGTGGACTACATCAGGCAGCAAATTTTCGGACTTCAGTAGTTCAGCCGCTTTTTTGGCTTCGTTAACACCCTTTTCGTTGATGTCAACATCCACCCAACCCGTGAACAGATTTTTCGCATTCCATTCGCTCTCGCCGTGGCGGAGCAAGATAAGTGTTCTTGGCATGGGACGATCATACTAGCGGAAGGTTTTCGAGTCATGCATAGTAGCCCTTCCAAATGCCGCCACGGCAGTAGTAGTCCAAAACGTACTCTTCTTCCGCGCCATATTTTTCATTTTTGGATTGCTGAGGCCCACTTTGCGTCCAGAAGTGCTACAGCGGCTTCGGCTTGGGCAGCACTAACAGTGAATGACTCGCGTGGAGCCTCCAGCAGCACGGAGGCATACAATTTGTTGATAGTTTCGCTCTCG
>WRJP01000107.1 GCA_009778535.1 Propionibacteriaceae bacterium
CCACGGGATGCAGTCCGCCAGCAGCCAGCCCTGCCGCCGAAGTCACGGCATGCTGCTCCGCAATGCCGACATCGAAGCAGCGATCGGGGAAATATTTTGCGAATTTGCCAAGACCGGCAGGATGGAGCATCGCTGCCGATATCGCTACAACTTTGTCATTTGTTGCGCCGATGCGCGCCAACTCGTCCTCAAACGCCTGTGTCCAGCCCCGTTCGATGCCGCTGTCCAGCGGCTCACCTGTAGCTTCATCTATTCGTCCAATAACATGGAAATGATCTTCTTCAGCGTTTTCGGCCAAGTGGTAGCCGTGTCCTTTTGCAGTGATGCAATGAACGATCACCGTGCCCTTGAATCGCTTTGCCTGCGCCAACGCGTTTTCGATGGCTTTCAGATCGTGCCCATTGATCGGGCCGATATATTTCAGTCCTAGGTCTGAGAACATTCCCTGCGGAGCAAGCACATCCTTCATGCCAGCCTTAAGGCCATGTAACAACCCGTATACCGGTTGCCCAATCAGCGGCAGTTCGCGCACTCGCTGTCTGAACCAGCGCAGCAGCCGTTCGTAGCGACGGTCAGTTCGGATTGCACTGATCTGCTTGCCCAGTCCAGAAAGCTGCGTGGCGACGCCTCCCACGGTCGGAGTATAGGAGCGTCCGTTGTCATTTATCACAATGACGATTCGTAAATCATCACCGTCAGCAATGTTGTTCATCGCCTCCCAGGTCATGCCGCCGGTCAGCGCCCCATCCCCAACAACTGGCACCACGTAGTTCTTATTTTTTGCCAGTTTGTTTGCTTTTGCCATGCCCTCCGCCCACGACAGGGCAGTTGAGGCATGTGAATTCTCTACCCAGTCGTGTTCAGATTCGACTCGGCTGGGATACCCTGACAAGCCGTCATGCTGACGCAGCGTTTCGAAAAGGTCGCGACGGCCTGTGAGGATTTTGTGTACATAACTTTGATGTCCAGTGTCGAAGATGATGGCATCATTTGGTGAATCAAATGACCGATGCAGCGCCAAGGTGAGTTCTACTACCCCCAGATTCGACCCTAAGTGACCGCCAGTGCGGCTGACATTAGTAATCAAGAAAGCACGTATCTGGTCGGCAAGCTCATTCAATTGTTCGGGGTTCAAGCCGCGTAAATCCGCTGGAGTGTTGATCGTGTCAAGTAAGGCCACGATCTGAGTCTACGACGATGCAAAAACTTTCTGAAGTGTCGGCTGGGGAGTTTCTGCTAGGTCTGGAGGAATCCTTTACCCAGCGGTGTCGTCTTAACGTTCTGGCTTGGGCACAGGTAGTATGCTCCACCGCAGAGATAATGGTTATTACGCCTTGATGACATCGAAAGAAGGAACCGTGAAGAAATTCATAGCCCTGACACTTGCGGCACTATTAGCAATCGGAACAGCGGCATGCACCGGCAGCACCAGCGGCAGCAAGAGCACTCCAGGGCAGGCCAGTTCAGGCAGCGGGTATTTCTTGAATTCCGATCCTGAACTGAAAATGATTTTCAACCAGATTGTCGCAGAGTATCGCGCAGAAACTGGTGTCGACATTGCCGTGACGACTGCCGCAGAAGGTACGTATGAACAAACGCTAACCGCAGAGCTGTCAAAAGAGCGACCTCCGACAATTTTCCAAGTGAGCGGCCCAACGGGGTTTGCGAAATGGAAGGATAGCATGACTGACATCACGGGCTCTGATCTGCATTCCCACATGATCGACCCAACACTGGCAATCACTTACAACAACAGAGCCTACGGCATTCCCTTGACCGTTGCGGGGTATGGCATCATCTACAACGATACGATCATGAAGGCATATTTCGCACTCTCAGATAAGGCGGTTTCCTTTTCGGCAGCGACAGAAATCAATAGCTTTGCCAAGTTGAAGCAAGTCGTTGAGGACATGACGAAGCATTCGGCACAGTTAGGTATCGATGGCGTTTTTTCCGGAACCACACTGCGGCCAGAACAGTTGGTAAATGTTCCATTCCACTATGAGTTCAAAGCCAGCAATGTTGACTTGAAGCAGGGAGCTCCAAAGGAAGTGTCTTTTGAATACAACTTGGGGTTTCAGGGGTTTTTCGATCTGTTGCAGCAAAACTCCACACTTGAGTCCGGAACGTCAGATTCGTTAACGTCTAGTGAATCGTTAGCGGAATTCGCTACTGGTAAGTCAGCGATGGTGGTTGGCGGAAACTGGGATTGGGAACAGATTGCATACGCTGTTGACAGCAAAGTAAAAGCTGATGATGTTCACATTATGCCGCTCTACATGGGTATCGACGGGGAAGAAACCCAGGGGCTATGTATCGGCAGTGAGAGGTACTTTGCCATTAACGCACTTGCTTCCGAAGAAGACAAGCGCGCATCGCTGGATTTCCTTTACTGGTTAGTTTCTTCACCGACTGGCAAGGACTATCTGACGACTAGGTTGATCTCTATTTCACCATTCGATACTTTCAGCGCCGAAGAAGGTCTGAAAGACCCGCTCTCAATCCAAGTGAGTGAAAAGATCACAACCGGTGGGATCAATAACGTCCCTTGGGTTTACCCAGGATTTCCAGTTCCAAACTTCAAGAAGAACCTCGGCGCCGCCCTTTCGTCCTACGCCCAAGGCGACTCCGGTTGGGACACCGTTACCCAAACCGTCGTCTCCGCTTGGCAAGCTCAGCCTTAAGACTGTCATAAAGACCGAAATAAGACAAGAAGCCGAGTTGACTCATCGTTAATGCCCGCGTAGCGGGGGTCGTTGACTCATGTGAAAATGCCCGGATGGGTCAGCCTTGTGTGATGGAGTTAACGATGAGGCAACGTAAGGCTGTTTTGGCTGGCCAGGTGAAGCGTTGGCGGAAAGCTACTAAGGCTGAGAAGTCTGTGATTTTGGATCATATTGTTGCGGTCAATGGGTGGCATCGTGACCATGCTAGGAAAATGATGCGGCTAGCAGTGGCAGGGGTCGATGTGAACTCCCCGCGTAAGAAACGGGCACCAGTTCACCGTTACAGCCAAGAAGTCATAGATGCACTCGTGGTGTGTTGGGCAGTGTTAGATGGACCTAGTGGAAAAATTTTACAACCAGCCCTACCAGCATTAGTTCCAAGACTTATCGCTTGTGGTGATCTTGACTGCACCCCAAATGTCGAAACTCAACTACTTGCGATAAGTGCAGCCACGATAGATCGCCGGTTGAAACCGTACCGGACAGGTTTAGCAGGCTCGTTGAAACCTCGATCGTTAACCAGACCCGGTAGCTTGTTGAAATCATCAATTCCGTTGAAAACCTGGCATGAATGGGATGATCGAATCCCTGGTTTCATCGAGATTGACCTAGTCGGACATGATGGTGGTGACAATAATGGCGAGTTTCATTTCAGCTTGGATGCTGTCGATGTAGCCACCGGATGGACAGAAACAATAAGCGTGAAATCCAAAGGTGAACGTATCATCACCCAAGCGATCAGCGATCTACGTTTACTGTTTCCGTTTCCAATATTAGGTATCCATTCAGATAACGGCAGCGAGTTCATAAACTGGCACCTGCTGCACTGGTGTGAAAACAATCAAGTAACTTTCACTCGTGGCCGTGCGAACCATTCCAACGACCAGGCACACATTGAACAACGTAACTGGACACGGGTACGCCGTAACGTGGGCTACTACCGCTACGACACGCCACGAGAACTAGCACTCCTCAACCAGCTATGGCCACTCGTATCGGTGTTAACGAATCTGTACACACCCCAACAACGCCTACAATCAAAAACTCGCCAAGGCGCGAAAGTCACGAAAATCTACGACACCCCAGCCAGTCCCGCGACCCGGCTACTACGCGACCACCCGGGCAGTATCAACACCACCGACACGAAACTCCTCCAACAACAACTAGCCCAAACCAACCCAGCCCAACTACGCCGCGATATTGACCTGATCCAACGAAACCTACTCGAACTCGCCCGCCGCCGTGGCGCCACCACCCGACGTGCTAAACGCAACCACATCTACCTATCAAAAACCAAAACCATCCGGGCATCTTCACATGAGTCAACGAATCAAACCAAACGGGCAATTTGACATGAGTCCATAGGAGCGAGCTGTGATTTTTTACGCTGGGTGCGGGTCACTCATAGGTTGGAAACTGCTAAGCGCCGGTCTGTTCCAATCAGAGGCACCCACAATGTCTGAGCCGGACAGGTTTCAGTACACCAGCATGCTGCTGGCAGCAACCAGTGAGAGGTTGTATAAACTCTATGGTTGTGAGTTTTCTTTTGTATGACAGCGTGCAGCGGCAGATTGTTCCTTTTGAGCCGACGAACCCTGGAGTGTGTTCGATTTATCATTGCGGGCTCACTGTGCAAGCTGCGCCACATCTGGGACATCTCCGCAAAGAAGTGATCTTCGACGTACTGCGGCGCTGGCTCACGCATATCGGATATGAGGTGAAGATCGTCGCAAACGTCACCGATATTGACGACAAAATCCTGCGGAAATCCGCAGAGCAAGGCATTGATTGGTATGCCTTGGCGTATCACTTTGAGCTTGAGTTACACAAGGCGTATGCGGCACTTGGCTGCACCCCTCCCGCCTATGAGCCGAGAGCCACCGGCCACATTCCGGAAATGATTGAACTCATCACAGCGATCATCGCAAACGGTCATGGATATCTCGCCGAAGACGGCTCCGGGGACGTCTATTTCGACGTGCGCTCTTGGCCGAGCTACGGCACGCTTTCGGGACAGCAGCTCGCGGACATGCTACCGGCCGATGATGCACCGGCATTCGGTAAACGTGACCCGCGTGACTTTGCACTATGGAAGGGTTACAAACCTGAAGAACCGCTAACTGCGTCGTGGGATTCGCCGTGGGGGCGCGGCCGTCCCGGGTGGCACATCGAATGTTCGGCGATGGCCGGAAAATATTTGGGGGCTACTTTTGATATTCACGGCGGCGGTATGGATTTGAAGTTTCCCCATCATGAGAACGAAATGGCACAGGCGCAGGCCGGAGGCCGCCCGTTTGCGAAATATTGGATGCATAACGGTCTGCTCACTATGGCTGGCGAAAAAATGAGCAAGTCTTTGGGGAACACAGCGGCTGTGACCGAAGTAGTGAAGCGTTTCCCGCCAAGAGCGGTGCGATTCTATCTCCTGGCTCCGCACTACCGTTCCACAGTGGAACTGTCAGACTCGGCATTGGGCGAAGCCAGCGCGCAGTTGAACCGACTGGATGCCTTTTTGAACAGAGGCTGCGAAGCCTTTCCACAGGTCGCGGCAGGCGAAATCCCCGTCGAGTTCTGCGATGCGATGAACAACGATCTGGGCACGCCAGCAGCAGTAGCGGTGCTGTTCGGTCTAATTCGAGCCGGAAATCACGCCCTCGATGTCGGAGATGCCGATACTGCACGTCAGGCATTGACGCAGGTACTCGCCATGATCGAAGTTTTGGGACTGAATCCAAACGACCCGGTTTGGGATGGTTCAAATCCAGCGCATAGCGCAGCTAACGAGTTGAAACCGATTCTTGGCGGGCTTGTTGAGGAATTACTGAGCCAGCGTCAGCAGGCAAAAGAACGTAAAGACTTTGCAGCTGCCGATGGCATCAGAGCCGCCCTTACCCAGTTGGGTTTCAAAGTTGAAGATACCAAGGACGGAGCCCGCTGGTCGCTAGAGTGATCAGCTCGACACGGCAAGGAAACTACGAATCGTCGATAACCGCCTTGACATTCTCTTTATCGATAGAGGAGTTGTCATACCAGAAATAACCAGTGTCAACGTGCTTTGAGGTTGTTTTCCCATTTGCCCACTGTGTTGCGACGCTGACAAGAATCGAACCAATGCCAGTGGGGTTTTGTGCGACAGCACCGGTCATCACCCCTGAACGGATGGCTTCAACTTGCGCCTGGCCAGCATCGAAACCGATGAGGACTGGCCGTTCTTCGCCTGGCTGGTATGTCTCTAAAATGGTGGCCGCCGCTTCACGGGTGGTGAAGAACACTCCTACAGGTTTCTGTTCTGCAAGCAACTGGTTGAACGCTGCCACGCCAGCAGCCGGGTCGTTGTCAAGAGTGATCGGGTCA
>WRJP01000108.1 GCA_009778535.1 Propionibacteriaceae bacterium
TCAACATTTTCCTTGGCATCTTCTTTGCAACGTTGGCGTTTGCCTTCTTGGAGCCGTTCTTCTTCGTCGGCTATTTGATTTCGATCGCTATCTTCGGCCTCTACCAAGCCATCTTCATGGCGAATGCTGGTGGAGCTTGGGACAACGCCAAGAAGATTGTGGAAGTGGATCTTGCCGCAAAGGGAACTGAATTACATGACGCTTCGGTCGTTGGCGACACCGTTGGCGATCCTTTCAAGGACACCTCGTCGGTAGCCATGAATCCGGTCATCAAGTTCACTACCTTGTTTGGAATGCTTGCTGTAACGCTGGCTGAAACGCTGCGCAGTAGCGGAAACGGCACATTCTCTGTGGTGCTGAGCGTCGTGCTATTCCTAGTGTCGGTGTTCTTCTGCTGGCGCTCGTTCTATGCAATGCGCATCAATCAACCGATGTTGACTAAGGCGGATTTCGCCAAGACTGCTATTGAAAGCTAACTGTTTGGCTTACATATGCCTTTCTAGGCATTGAGCTGCGGAAACGGTGTCTACCGGTGGTAGGCACCGTTTTCCATGAATCCGACGCTATGATGATTTAGGTAAGGAAGGCTTGCGATGGGGTATTTGCAGATAGTCCGATACGCCAATGTTAACGACTTGGCTCGGCGTACAGCCGCCCGGCTGCTCGATAAACTAATCAACTTGCAATCCCAGAACCCTAATGCGAATATCTGCCTTTCCAGTGGTGAGGCAGCAATGCTGCTTTACAGCGAATTGGGAAAGATAATTGCCAATTCTCCACTCGATCCGAAGCGGCTAGAAATTTGGTGGGGTGATGAAGGTTTTTTGCCGAGCACATCCCCTGACAGATTAGCCACCAAGACTCTAGCGACCTTAGCTAGGACGTTCCCTATAGATGCCTCCCTCACCCACCCGATGCCCGGATCTCAAGGTCAGTTGGATGCGGCGGCGGCGGCGCAGGCATATGCCAAGGAGGTCGGAGAGACCATCTTCGATGTCTGTGTCATGGCTATCGGCAGAGACGGGGAAACGTCGTCACTGTTTCCAGGCAATTTGGCAACTGAAATGACAGCGGAAACAGTCGTGGCAGTGCCTGATACCTCAGCTTTGCCGCAGGAACGCATATCTTTTTCTATCCCAGCGATCAACACCTCCAACGAAGTCTGGCTGCTGGCCAGCGGCAGGGAAACCGCTCCCTGGGTTAAAGCAACCATCGCAGGCGACGAAACCATTCCCTCGGGCAGAATCAGAGGCCACCTAGCAACCTACCTACTCATCGATGCCGCCGCCGCCTCACTCATCCCCTACCACCAATGCGCCATCTAAAACTCTGTCATCGCTTGCGATTTCTGTGAGTTTTGTTTCCGACGGATCGACAAACTGTCTCGTAGTACCTAGCAACGCTGGAAGCAATAGGAAAATCCACCCGACGGGCGCGGCTATCAATAGATGATTTCGCCAGCTTCGCGGCGCGCGCGCAAATCATCTAGCGCGTCGGAGAGGATAGACACTGCTTCTTCGTCTGTGCGCCGTTCCTTGACGTAGGCTAAGTGGGTCTTGTAAGGCTGGATCCGCGGAGGAGGCGGAGGATTCTCTGAATCCAGATTGGCGGGCAGTCCGCAGTGCGGACAATCCCAGGTTTCGGGAACCTGGACATCCGCAGCGAAGGCGGGACGGGTTTCGTGTCCGCTAGCACAGAAATAAGAGACATAGAGGCGCGGAGCCGCATCTCCTCTTTCGGCCTCTCCCATCGGGCCTGCACCAACCCGGCTACCACGAATAGCGCTGCCGCCTGCCACAGCTACTCCTTACACGACTTGATATAACTGAATCGAAACATTGATGTCTACATGCTTCCGATTTCAGGAAAGAACTTATAGAGCACCAGCAGTCCGAGGATGCTAATCAGCCAGACTGCGCCCACCGCTACCGTCATTTTGTCCAAGTTGCGCTCTGCGACTGAACTGCCGCCCATCCCAGTCTGCATCCCGCCGCCGAAAAGATCGGACATACCGCCGCCTCGGCTCTTGTGCATCAAAACAAATAGCGCCAGCACGATACTCGTCAAAATGAGCACGATGCTCACGATCAAGATCGGCCAAGTCAGCAATGCAGGAAAAGTCACCCGAGCAGTTTACACCAAATGCAAAGCTGAATCATTCAGGGCGAATGTCCGGACTGGTCCAGGCTCAGTTTCTGCGGTTTCAAAACGGACAGTGACCCGCCCCAACCCCGAACCCCACACCCATCCAGAGCCAAATTCATCATGCAGAACATCAACCCCGGGAAGCCACAAAGCGGGTCTTCTACTCGGTGGGGCATCCATACTTTCAATGATTTGCTGGGTTTGGGGTGAATCCAATTCAAACAGCGACCCTTGACTGACATCAGTAAAACCTGACACTCCAACCCCAAGCAGCCTAACCCCTTCTGAGGTGTCCAAACCATCAAGAAGCGCGCTAGCAATCTTTATCAACTGCTCGGGAGAATTCGTAGCATCATTCGTGGTACGCGAACGACTGGTGATCGAAAAATCCGGCCAACGCACCTTCAAAGTTACAGTGCGAGCAAATAATTTCGCCTTCACCAGTCGGCTGGCAACAATCTCCGCGTGTCTGGCCATCACCTGTTTCAGCTCGCCGCGATCAACTATGTCGTGTTCAAAGGTATCTTCAACTGAAATTGACTTCGCTTCTCGCACTGGAACAACTTCCCGATCGTCTATTGCTCTGACCAGCGAAAACAGATGTTCACCATAAAGTTTTCCCAATTCACGTACCAATTCAGGCAAAGACAGCGCTTGAATATCAGCAACCGTCTTGACACCTAGCCGAGTCAATCGCTCCATCGTCGCAGGCCCGACCCCAGGAATCGCTCGGGCACCAAGTCCGGCGATAGTTTCGACTTCGTCGCCTACTCGAATCAGCCGCACTCCATCGGGTTTGGCCAGTTCAGAGCCGACTTTGGCAATAAATTTAGAACTGCCAAGACCGATAGATGCCGTGAGACCTCCGGTTTTCTCGTTGACCTTTCTTCGCACATCCTGAGCCAACTCAAAAAGTGCCGCATCGCGCAGATCGTATGCTGGGCTTGCCGCCCTAAGATCAACAAAGGCTTCATCTAAGCTCATGGTCTCAACTAACGGCGAAAGTTCTCGCAAGATTGCCATGACTTGCCGACTCGCTTCTTGATAGAGACGAAAACGTCCGCATAAAAAGGCGGCATGAGGGCAACGCCGTCTAGCTTCATGCATAGGCATCGCGGAATGAACACCGAAAACTCGCGCTTCGTACGAGGCAGTAGCCACCACCGAGCGCATTCCGACACCGCCCACAATAACGGGCTTGCCGCGCAACGAGGGTTTATCCCGCTGCTCCACCGCAGCGAAGAAGGCATCTAGGTCAAGATGCAGGATAGATGGAGTGTCTCTCATATTTCACAAAAGAAAAACCTTGCTTGGGCTCGCGCGCTGTCTCCCGCCACAGCTCAGGGTCGATGAATGGGAAGAATCGATCCCCTGACATGTCTGCATCCAATTCCGTGATGTCCAAATCGCTGAGATATGGCCAGGCTTGTTCATAGATATTTGCGCCGCCACAAACAAAAACCGGCAAACCCGTAGCAGCAGCGGCTTCAAACGCTTGCGCTAAGGAATGCGTCCACAGCAACCGCGTGGCCGAAGCTGTGGCAGCTTCAAAAAACTGCGAATATTCGGCAGGGGGCGGACGATGGCTGATAACCACTGAGATTCTTCCTGGCAAGGGTTTCCCAATGGATTCAAAAGTTGTTCTTCCCATGATGAGCGTCGACCCCATCGTAGTTTGCTTAAAGTGGGCAAAATCTTCTGGGATGTTCCAGGGCAGGCCTCCGTCACGTCCGATGACTCGATTTTTTGCTACTGCTGCGATAGCGGTCAGTTTCATGCGCTCTCTCCTGTTTCAACCAGATGACCTATACGGCGATTGGAGCCTTAATTCCAGGATGCGGGTCGTACCCATCCAGTTCAATATCCGCGAGTGAAAAATCGTCGATTTCTTTGATTTCGGGATTTAGAACGAGCTGAGGCAACGGCCTGGGCTCACGACTAAGTTGCAGTCGAACTTGTTCAAAATGATTCGCGTAGATGTGGGCATCCCCAAGCGTATGGACAAATTCGCCTACTTCTAATCCGGCGACTTGCGCAATCAAGTGGGTCAATAACCCGTAAGAAGCAATATTGAATGGCACCCCAAGAAATAGATCAGCAGAACGTTGGTAAAGCTGGCAGCTAAGCCGTCCATCAGCTACATAGAATTGAAAGAAAGCATGACACGGCGGCAACGCCATTTCTTCCAACTGCCCCACATTCCATGCCGAGACGATGTGGCGGCGTGAATCCGGATTGGACTTGATCGAATCGATCACTGCCTTGATTTGATCGACGTGATGCCCGTCAGGAGTCGGCCACGAACGCCATTGATAGCCATAGATTGGGCCGAGTTCACCTTTTGCATCTGCCCATTCATCCCAGATCGTGATGCCATTGTCATGAAGCCATTTCAGGTTTGTGTCTCCGCGTAGAAACCAAAGCAGCTCCCCAAAAACTGAAAGCGTGTGAATCCGTTTGGTAGTTATTAACGGAAAACCAGCATTCAGATCGAAACGCAGCTGCTGACCGAACACGCTGCGAGTGCCAGTGCCAGTTCTATCGCTCTTGATAGCACCATTTGTCAATACATTTTCGAGCAAATCTAAGTACTGTTTCATCAAAGTCTCCCAAACCATCTCCTACGTTACTAGCCAGCTACAACGCCGCAGGAAATCATTCCAAATGGATACGCAGCGTTTCAATGAGAGTCGCAGCCGCCTTCCCGCGGTGAGAGATCGCGTCTTTTTCTTCGGCAGTCAACTCGGCATTAGTTCGTCCTCCAGGAGCAGGTTGCGCCGTTGCTACGAAAATAGGGTCGTACCCGAATCCGTTTTCACCGCGCGGAGTCAAGATAACATGGCCGCACATCACTCCGCGGTGCACAGCTTCAAACCCACTTGGGCTGACCATTGCCATCGCAGCGACGAATTGAGCGCTGCGCTGTTCAACTTCAGTATCTGCTAACTGGGCAATCAGCAGATTCAGATTGGCCGCATCTGAGGCTCCGACCCCTGCCCAACGCGCCGAACGCACTCCGGGCATGTTGTTCAGTAACTCGACCTCAATGCCAGAATCATCGGCGATAGCAAGCTCTCCGGTAGCGGCAGCAGCGGCGCGAGCTTTCAGCAATGCGTTCTGCTCAAAAGTGCGCTGATCTTCAACCGGTTCAAGATAAGGGGGAAAATCTTCGAGAGTAACAACCTGAGCCGCTAATGCCGCTGCATCGAAAATGCGCTGCAATTCGACCTGCTTTTTTAGATTATGGGTAGCCAACACTACTTTTCTCATCGGGAAAGCGCCTCTTGTTGGTAAATCGTTAGTTGAGCGCACCCCGCCATGCCCAAATCAAGTAACGCATCGAAAAGTTCCCGATCAAAGGGCTCCCCCTCGGCAGTTCCCTGCACCTCCACCAACTTTCCCCCACCAGTGCAAACAATGTTCATGTCTACGTCGGCACCGGAGTCTTCGGCGTAGCACAGATCTAGCATCGGAGTCTGGTCTACCACCCCCACCGAAATTGCAGCAACCGATTCTTTTAGTGGTTCGGCCACTAGCAGGTCGTGCTCTCGACACCAAGTGACGGCATCGACGAGCGCCACATATGCACCAGTGATCGCAGCCGTACGAGTGCCCCCATCTGCTTGAATCACATCACAATCTAGGACAATGGTGTTCTCCCCTAGCGCAGCATAATCGATCACCCCGCGCAGAGAACGTCCGATCAACCGCGAAATCTCATGGGTACGACCCCCGATCTTGCCGCGTATCGACTCACGCTCATTGCGTTCATTCGTAGCTCTAGGCAACATGGCATACTCGCTAGTAACCCATCCCAGTCCGGAGCCTTTTCGCCACCTAGGAACCCCCGCTGTTACAGAGGCAGCGACAAGAACCTTCGTCTTCCCGAATTCGATCAAGACCGAACCTTCGGCGTGA
>WRJP01000109.1 GCA_009778535.1 Propionibacteriaceae bacterium
TGACCTGCGCTGAGCAGGCGTGCGTCCAAGGTAAATCGTAGGGAGTAATGGCAAAGAAAGAAGGAGCCCTCGAAATCGAGGGTACCGTCGTCGAAGCCTTGCCCAATGCCATGTTTCGAGTAGAACTGGCCAATGGGCACAAGGTGCTGGCGACCATAAGTGGGAAGATGCGGCAGCACTATATCCGTATCATCCCCGCTGACAAAGTGGTCGTCGAGTTATCGCCATACGATTTGAACCGCGGACGTATCGTCTTCCGACACAGGTGACGCAGCAAATCAACCATCTGCCCCACTGAAAAACCAAATCGGTTCGTTGGGCGAGAGCGCGCTCTCGCAGGTAACCAGGTCGACAGTGAGGCATCGCAGAGAAGGAGAAACTCGATGAAGGTTCAGCCGAGTGTCAAGAAAATCTGCGACAAGTGTAAGGTAATACGCCGACACGGTCGCGTGATGGTGATCTGCGAAAACCCGCGCCACAAGCAACGCCAAGGTTAAACCTGACGCGGGGGACGCGGACCACACAACTGAATATCGAGCCTGCAAAGCAGGCGCACTAAATGACGTGATAGCAACCAGGTCAGATAATGGGCCAGGACACCTCTGGGCGAAGGCCAGAGCTTGAGACATTCAAGACGCATCACGAACCACACCTTCGCGGGACTGGAAACGGTTTCGATAGCTGAAAGGTAAATGCCTAATGGCACGCCTAATTGGGGTAGATCTGCCGCGCGAAAAGCGGTTAGAGGTAGCCCTCACCTACATTTTTGGTATCGGACGTACCCGAGCCAAACAAACCCTGGAAGCCACTGGAGTCAGCGGCGATATCCGTGTTCACCAACTCAGCGACGAGCAACTCGTCAAGCTGCGTGATCACATCGAAGCAACGTATGAGACAGAAGGCGACCTGCGCCGCAGTGTTGCCGCTGATATTCGTCGCAAAATTGAGATCGGCTCCTATCAGGGTCGTCGTCACCGTCAGGGCCTCCCAGTGCGCGGACAGCGCACCCGGACAAATGCCCGTACACGCAAGGGCAGGAAGAAGGCCGTTGCCGGAAAGAAGAAGGCCAAGTAAAAGCCGTCGGATAAATCCAGGAGAGAAATAACACATGGCAACTGCAAGCCGAACCGCAGCACAAAAAGCTGCAAAAACTAAGGTGCGCCGCAAGGAAAAGAAGAATATCGTCGCTGGACAGGCACATATTAAAAGCACCTTCAACAACACGATCATTTCAATCACCGACCCAGCTGGTTCGGTAATTGCTTGGGGCAGTGCAGGCACTGTCGGATTCAAGGGGTCGCGCAAGTCCACGCCGTTCGCTGCGGGCATGGCTGCTGAAGCAGTCGGGCGCCGCGCAATGGAGCATGGGATGAAGCGAGTGGATGTCTTCGTAAAAGGCCCAGGTTCTGGGCGGGAGACGGCCATCCGTTCCTTGGGTGCGGTGGGGCTGGAAATCGGCCCGATTCAAGATGTCACCCCAGTCCCGCATAATGGCTGCCGTCCACCGAAACGCCGCCGCGTCTAAGAGTCGTAAGGAGAAAAATCATGGCTCGTTATACCGGCCCAATCACAAAGAAGTCTCGTCGGCTTGGTGTTGACCTCGTCGGCAACGATAAAGCATACGACCGCCGCCCCTATCCGCCGGGTGTGCACGGCCGCGGACGCGCGAAAGAGTCCGAGTATCTGCTTCAGTTGAAAGAGAAGCAGAAGGCACGTTTCGCATATGGGGTACTAGAGAAGCAGTTCCGTCGCTACTACGAGGAGGCCAACCGGCTAACTGGCAAGACCGGCGACAATCTGCTGATCATTCTCGAATCCCGTCTTGACAACGTGGTTTACCGAGCTGGTTTCGCTTCGACTAGGCGTCAGGCCAGACAGTTGGTAGTACACGGTCACTTCCTCGTCAACGGAAAAAAGGTGAATGTACCTAGCTACCGAGTTAGCGCTTACGACGTAATTGATGTGAAGCAGAAGTCACTGAATATCTATCCGTTCTTGGTGGCTCGTGAAACTCATCACGAACGCGATGTGCCCGCTTGGTTGACGGTTCGTCCAAACCGGATGCGGATATTGGTTCACCAACTGCCGATACGCGAGCAGATCGTGCTTAATGTCAACGAACAGTTGATCGTCGAACTTTACTCGAAGTAACCACAACTCACCGTCATATAGCGGGCGGTGATGGGTCGTATGAGTCGCATAGCGGACTCAGCACCCAAAGAGAGGAAATATCATGCTGATCGCACAGCGTCCAGTTCTGTCCGAAAAGGTCGAATCTGATTTTCGATCCAGTTTCGTGATGGAGCCACTGGAGCCAGGATTTGGCTACACCTTGGGCAATTCGTTGCGTCGAACTCTGCTGTCATCCATTCCGGGTGCCGCAGTCACCTCCATCAAGATTGAGGGGATTCAACACGAGTTCTCCACGATGGAGGGTGTCACTGAAGATGTCACTGAAATCGTGCTCAACTTGAAGCAGCTCGTTCTCGTAAGCGAGGAAGACGAGCCGGTAATCATGTATCTGCGTAAATCTGGTGCGGGTGCAGTAACGGCTGCTGACATTACTCCTCCGGCTGGAGTAGAGATTCTTAATCCGGAGTTGCATATAGCCACTTTGAATGAAACCGGTTCTATCGAAATGGAGTTGGTTGTCGAACGCGGGCGAGGTTATGTATCTTCAGTTCAGAACAAGAATCCGGATGCGGAGATTGGCCGTATCCCTATAGATTCGCTGTATTCGCCGGTGTTGAAAGTCACCTATCGCGTGGAAGCTACCCGCGTTGAGCAGCGCACCGACTTTGATCGTCTGGTTGTAGACGTCGAAACTAAGCCGTCGATCAAGCCGCGCGATGCGGTAGCCTCAGCAGGCAAGACCTTGGTGGAACTCTTCGGTATGGCACGCGAGTTGAACCTCGAAGCTGAAGGTATCGAAATCGGGCCTTCTTCGATGGATGAGCAGTTGGCTGCTGATTTGGCGCTACCGGTTGAGGAGTTGAAGCTCACCATGCGCAGTTACAACTGTCTCAAGCGTGAGGGTATCCATACGGTCAGCGAGTTGGCCTCGCGTTCAGAACAGGACTTACTCGACATTCGCAACTTCGGTTCCAAGTCGATAGAAGAAGTGAAACTTAGACTGCATGAGATGGGCTTGTCCCTGAAAGATTCTGCCCCCGGCTTCGACCCGTTGCTGGGCGTAGGGAGCCATTACGACGATTACGATCAGTTCTGATCTGCCAAGCAAGGAGACGAAAATGCCAAAGCCAACTAAAGGGCCACGTTTCGGCGGTAGCCCGGCTCACCAACGTATTATCTTGGCCAATCTGGCAACTCAGTTGTTTCAGCACGGCAAGATCACCACGACTGAAGCTAAGGCTAAGCGGTTGCAGCCTTTAGCTGATCGGCTCATTTCTAAAGCTAAGCGCGGCGATCTGCACAATCGCAGGATTGTGCTTCGGACTGTTACCGACAAAGGTGTGGTTCATGTGCTTTTCACTGAGATTGCACCAAAGGTAGCCGAACGTGAGGGCGGCTACACCAGAATCACAAAGATTGGCCCCCGAAAGGGCGACAACGCTCCAATGACAATCATTGAAGTCGTCACCGAACCGGTGAAAGCTAAGTCTGCGGACAAACGCTCGAAGGCTCCTGCGAAAGCGGAAAAGAAAGTTGATGAGGCGGTCAAGGCTGAGGACGCCGCTGCTGTCGCGGCAGTTGAGATTAGCGAGCCGGAAATAATCGACTCATCCGACGTTACAGAGATTGATGTGGCACAAGCCAGCGGCGCAGCTGAAGATCTGGAACAAGAGGTCGCATCCATCGCCGAGGCGCAAGAAGCTGAGGCCGAAGCCGAAGCCGAAGTTACGGTAGCAAGTGACGCTGAAGTTGTACCAGACGCGGAGACGGTACCCGAACTTGACGCTGAGCCTGACGAGGCAAAAGAATAAATTGTTGAATAGCAATGGAGGGACTCACTACAGTCCCGCCATTGCTATTTCTTAGAAGTTTTCTTCACAGTGTGGGCGGACTGTCCCACACTGTGAACACTTTGCTGGAAAACCCCTCAGTTTCTGGTTCTAATTCCGGTTGTCGCAGCAACAGGACACGTTAGCTGCACTTGCGAAGCGGTCGCAAAGTACTTGCTACAGATTGCTCAATGTTTGGAGGTCTACCTCCTAGTTTCCAAGTTTTGTTTCGTAGTAACTTGAAAAATGATTCCTAGTTTTTCTGCAAAAAAAGCGAGAGTGGCGCTAGCAAGGTCATATGCCGTCTACCCACCCCCAGGAGACATCAGTTGACCGAGCGCCACTCTCTTGATTCAATAATACTCTCGAAAGTGGTTAGTAAGTACCAATTTGAAAATACTTCAGTACCAATTCGTTTGGCCCTGTAGCTCAGAGGATAGAGCAGAGGTTTCCTAAACCTTGTGTCGGAGGTTCGACTCCTCCCAGGGTCGCTGCTAGACAAGCTAGTCTGTGAGATCGGCGATAGTGCGCAATGCCTCAGAAAAAAGATCGTGTAGGGGAGCTTCGAAAAACGATACCGGCTCCCGAAGCTACTGGCGCGCCTGGAGGGAGTTGAACCCCCAACCTTCTGATCCGTAGTCAGATGCTCTATCCATTAAGCTACAGGCGCATGTGCGACAGGTAAGTATACTTAAAACAGCGATATTGCGTCCAACTCTGATAGTTGACCCCAGAATTACGGCAAATGCGGTAGGTTAATAGAAAGATTTTTGCGCTGGGTGCTGCATATTTGACTCACGCTGCGAAACGGAAGGAAGAATGGATGTCCACTGGAATCAACGAGATTAGTTCAAACGCCCCTGCCGGAGTGCCAGCAGATTTGCTGACTTGGGTGAATGGCGTCGCCAAACTGACCAAGCCCGAATCGATTTACTGGTGCGATGGCTCTATAGAAGAACGCGATCGTCTCATGCAAGAGATGATCGATTCTGGGACGTTCATCAAGCTCAACCCCGAAAAGCGCCCCGGCTGCTACCTGGCACGTTCTGAACCTTCAGACGTGGCGCGCGTAGAGTCCCGTACCTTCATCTGCTCGCAAAACCCTGAAGACGCTGGCCCTACCAACAACTGGGCTGACCCTAAAGAGATGAAAGAAACCCTGGCGAAGCTGTTCGACGGGTGCATGCGCGGCCGTACGATGTATGTCATTCCATTCTCCATGGGCCCACTCGGCGGCGACATTTCCAAACTCGGCATTGAAATCTCCGATTCGCCGTACGTGGTAGTGAACATGCGCATCATGACCAGAATGGGGAAGCCAGCCCTAGACGCAATCTGTAATGGCGAATACTGGGTGCCAGCGGTTCATTCAGTCGGATACCCACTTTCAGACGCGGAAGGCCATGTCCGCCCCGACACTTCCTGGCCGTGCAGCGACGAAAAATACATCACCCATTTCCCGGAGACCCGCGAAATCTGGTCGTATGGCTCGGGCTATGGCGGGAACGCACTGCTCGGAAAGAAGTGCTATGCGTTGCGTATCGCAGGTGTGATCGCCCGCGATGAAGGGTGGTTGGCAGAACACATGCTGATCCTGAAGATCACCAGCCCCGAAGGCAAGGTTTTCCATCTCAGTGCAGCTTTCCCGTCTGCCTGCGGAAAGACGAATCTCGCCATGCTGCGACCCACAATCCCAGGTTGGAAGGTAGAGACCATCGGCGACGACATCGCTTGGATGCGTCCCGGAAAAGACGGAAGACTGTATGCAATCAATCCGGAGAACGGTTTCTTCGGGGTGGCACCAGGCACCTCACTTAAGACGAACCCGACCTGCCTTGAGGCACTCGATCACGACACCATCTTCACCAATGTTGCGCTAACCGACGATGGGGATGTCTGGTGGGAAGGCTTGACCGACGAACCCCCAGCGCATTTGATCGACTGGCAAGGCAACGAGTGGACTCCAGACTGCGGCAGACCTGCCGCTCATCCAAACAGTCGGTTCACTGTGAAAGCTGATCAGGCTGCCTCTATCGCTCCAGATTG
>WRJP01000110.1 GCA_009778535.1 Propionibacteriaceae bacterium
CGGCACGAAATGCAGCATCAGGGTCAGTGTAATTGTTGTAGCTCATCTCTTTGCCGTGTAGCTGTTCGGCGCCAGCTAACCCCCATGGCTGTACATCGGTGTACAGCGCTGCTTGCTGGTGCGAATTCTCCCCGTAACGCAGCACGGTTCGCTTTTCCCAAACCGAGCCATGCCAGTCAGCGAACCCGCCAGATGCCGCCGTGTCTGAGAGTTTGTTGCTCATCCAAGTGGCGACCGCGACATCGTAGGAGGCGGTATGCGCAAATGCCGCCGCTGCCAAATCTTGTCGGGCGCTGGCACTAAAGCCGCCGTCACTCAGCGCCTGAGCAACCAACTGGTACTGCTGTGGGGAAGTTATCACCGCCACGCATGGATGGTTCTTCGCCGCCGCCCTGACCATTGCAGGCCCGCCAATGTCGATCTGTTCGATACATTCCCCGATACTCGCTCCGCTGGCGACAGTCTCGGTGAAGGGATACAAATTTGAAATGACTAGGTCAAAGGGGGCAATGCCCAACTCCTCCAACTGCTGCTGATGTGATTCCTTGCGGCAATCAGCCAAAATCCCAGCATGAATCGCCGGGTGAATCGTCTTTACTCTCCCATCCAAACATTCGGCAAAACCAGTCACCTGCTCCACCGGTGTGACCAAAATATCGGCAGCAGTCAGCGCCGCAGCAGTCGAGCCGGTGGAAACAATCTCAACTCCGGCATCCCGTAGCTGTGCTCCTAGCTCGACTAGTCCAGTCTTGTCGTACACCGAAACTAACGCCCGACGGATTGGTTTCAGATTCATGCTTCCCCTGCCTTTTCGCACTTGACCTGTCAACTGACGCTGAGCGTTGAATACACCCTCTGGTGACCTTGCTAGCTCACACACCACGGTCACTAAGAGTTGCCTTTCGGTTTGCTTTATCCGTTCGTGCAGTGATTCAGCGTCGTCGTCTGGACTAATGGCCACTGCGCGTTGAGCGATGATCGGTCCGGTATCAACCCCGGCATCAATGAAGAAAATAGTTGCGCCAGTGACTTTTACTCCTGCTTCCAGCGCGTCTTTGACTGCATGTGCTCCTGGGAAAGCCGGAAGCAAAGCCGGATGCGTATTGATGGCTCGTCCTGCGAACTCGGCCAAAAAACTTGACCCCAAGATTTTCATGAAACCGGCGCTGACCACTAGGTCTGGCGCAAAATCGCGGACGCATTGGGTGAGTTGCATATCCCATTCTGCACGCTCAGTATCGGGCTGCAACTCAACTACAGCCGTCGGGATTCCAGCACTTTCAGCGCGGGCTAAACCTGAGACACCAGCACGGTCGCTGACCACCCCGACGATCTCAATCTCGGCCGCTTTCAAAGCCGACGCGTCGAGTAGCGCTTGCAGCAGCGTTCCCGCTCCCGAAAGCAACACCACAACACGAAAAGTCACTCGCATATCTCCAATGGCTCAGAAAACGCGTATTTCAACAGCAGAGTCTACCGCGTGCTATCGACACTCAATTCGTCAACGGCTACCAACTCATCAGTAACCGCGTCCTTTTGCGAACCTCCAGCCGGTAACCGCACCAGCAAACTGCCCACAACAGCGCATAGCACAAATAGCGCTCCCGTTATGATCGCTAGGTCAAAAAGGAAGGGGCCCAACTCGACGAGGCGTAACGTGCCCAGATCACCGCGGCTTGCCCATGCTAACACCCAGACGATACCTGTCATTATCGCTCCAGCACCGCAGCCTACGAGCATTCCTTTCCACAACTGTGGCAACGGTTTGGGAAGTCCGGTGATTACCCCTGCCAGGATTCCGGCGGCGATCCCAGTCAACATCCAACACAGCAGCGTCCAAGGAGCCACTCCTACCGCTGGTAGCAACCCAAATAGCGGCACATTTGGCAGCAACCCAAGTTGGGTGCCGAAGATGGTAACCATCGATCCACTTCCGACACTGAATCCTGCACCTAGCGCCCAACTCAGTCCCCAAATCAGCAGATTCGGTAGGTAGGCGACGACAGCAAATCCCCAGGTTAGGGCTCCTATGGTGTCAAGCTGTAGCCCTGCTTCCAGCACCGCGACACGTTCCGAATTGATGATTAACGCGCTAATGACGACCGCTACTGACGCTAATGCCAGCAAAGCACAACCTGAAGCAGTTCCGCGTACCAGTCGAACCAGCGGCAAGGGCAGTAGCGTAAAATCCAGTAGTTTGAAAGCGGATGAACACCCCCAGATCGCCCCTAATCCTGCAATAATCACGCCGCCGATAAGCCCGTATGCCATATCTGAACCGCGTCCATTCGTCCAGGTAAGCAAAAGTACTATCGCCAGGTAGCCTACGACGCTCAATCCGGCGACTCGAGCTGCCAGGTTCATACGATTCAGGTCGGGACGGGCAAGCCTCGCCTGTTGACAAGCAACGCGAACGCTCCAATGCACCAGCAGCACTGACAGTCCAGACAATCCCAGCGGAACTATCCCAATGACCCCATCTTGAACCAGTGGTACGCCGTTACCTAACAGCCAAGCCTGCGTTGCGAAGCCGAGCACCTGCGAAAGTGGTGTTGTGAGAACACTGAACCAAGAGCAAAGACAGATACCGGCCAAAACGAGCCATCCCGCAACTGCGGCAGCTATTCCGCCAACTAGCGCGGCAATTGGCCAAGGAAAAAGCGGGCGCGAAGCATCATCCTCTGCGCGAGTTTTCTCACCCAAAGTATGCGGTTCTCTTTGCTTGTTTACCTCTATGCGAAATATCATCACACCGTTGATTACTTTTACCCGGTAACAGACACGCCTAAAAGCGCAAATGAAATAGTTGGACTGGTAGCTAGACTGGTGTGGTTGACACGCGGCAGCTTGAGAAGGAGGTGTTTCATTGACCGCTTCCGATTTTGACGACAGCTCATTCGGGACGGACGAGCCTGCCACTGTGCAGCGACCGTCCCTTTTGGATAACTCGATGTGGCCTGACCTTCCCTCGCTTCCAGAGATTCCAAACCCCAGAGGGGGTCGCTCCGCTGCCGATACCTCCAGACCAACGGCTCCGACGCCAGCGGGCAGCAGGAAGTATTTTCCGGGAATATCGCAGCTCCCCGCTCAGCCACTGCCACCTCGTTCTGCAAGCTACGTGCCGCCTAGCACTTCACCACACAGTTCAGCTAGTTCGTTTTCACGACCGTCATCCCAACGCGACGGTGCCATGCCCTCAATTCCGCTTGCCCGCCTGGACGCACGCTCATTCGACATTGGAGTGGAACTGCTGCCTGAAGCGGAGCTGAATGGCTTCGACGTTCCAGAAACGAACCAACCATTTTCGCCGGATTCGCCGCGTCCCTTTGGAACCGCAGTCGGAGCAAATCCAACCCTTGCTTCATCGAGCGCTTCGGGTAGTCTCGGTGCTTGGTCAACGCCTCCTCAGCCTTCCGCCCCGCTTCGTCCCGAATCAACACCGCAAAGTCAATACCAGCCCCGCACAGCAGAGAGCCTCACGAGTCGATTCCCGGGCAGAGAACGTTCTGGAGGTCATCCAGTAGTACGACCTGCTCCGAAGATTGATTGGGCCAGCTTGGGTGTGAACCCAACTGCGGAACCGCCCCGCGTCCAAGACCCCCCACAGGTTCAGACTCCGACGCCAACCCACACTCCACTCAGTGCATACTCCGAATACGGAAAACCCGCGCCGACCCAACCCAGTGCCGGAATATCGCTGAACCAATATCAAGCCCAAGGCAAGCCAGAACCCAAACCTCAACTCACTGGCTTGCAGGCTTTGATGGCTGAAGACTCGGTTTACGAGGCCAGTAACTTAAGTCGCTATCAGCAAGGCGTCCCAGCTATCACCACACAGCCCCAGCAAGCTGCAAGCGGTCTTGCTGGCTGGAATCCCGGCAAAACTGCGGCACAAACTCAACCTGCCAGAAAAACTGATCAGCAAATCCAACCCGGAACTCAAATGCAGCAGTCAGGGAACACCAACTCGCAACTGGCTTCTCCGCGCCAAATCTCATTAGGAGATTGGACGCACCGCATGGATGTGTCACAACCGACTAACGCTGCCGTCAAATCCGACATCATCAACGATTGGACGATGCCGTCAAAACCGGCTTCGCCCCAAATCGGCATAAACAGCGAGGACACTGTGTTGCTGCGCAGAGTAGCAAACACCGAACAGCCTCGACGGGGGACGTCGCCGCAAGCCTCCAGCAGCCAAAACCCTGATGCCGCCGATGCGAAGCAGGCGTGGCAACCCAAAGGAAAATCGAACGAAGATACTGACGCCCCTCCTAAGAAAAAAAGACGCGGTCTTAAAATCGTCTTGATAATTGTGGGGATAATCGTTGCGGTGCTCGTCGGGATGAGCATCATGTGGGCGTTATCTCAGGGAGACCCCTCAACTCACACAGTGCCACCGCCAGAGCCGGTTTCGATATTGACAGCAGAACAACTTTCCGGAGTAGGAAACACCAACTGGGAGTCGGCGGCGGCAGGGTCGAATATCACTGTGCCGTCGTGTTCAATCGCAGAGTTGTCTGGTACCGAAAGCATCGATAGTACTGACTCGCTTGGATTCATCTCCACCAATGGGAAAAATGACCATGCTTCGTTTACCACCTTTTCATTCGCTGACTCGACGCTCGCGAACGGTTTTTTTTCGCAAAAACTGAAACAAATTGGGGACTGCCCGGCCAATACAGCTCTGTTGTTGAAATTCTATGAAGTATCCAACCTTGCTGACCAATCCTTAGCGGCTTCGTTTTTGATGCAGGTTGCAGACCAGGATTACCACACCTTGCTTTTTAGCCGAACTGGTTCGATAGTTACGGTATTTGATGTTAGTTCTTCGCAAAATCCTCCAAATCCGCTCGAATTGGCTGCTGCGGTGACCGATTCGCACAAAACAATGTGTGATGGCGGAAGCCAAGGTGCCTGTCCCGGACTTCCGGCAGTGACGGAGGTCGTCCCTCCTGCGGTTGGAATTCCGGGCTGGTTGGCGACAGTTGATCTACCGCTGCTCACAAAAAATGTGGGAGTATGGGGTTCTGAGCCTGCCCCAACGACTGATCTGAAAGATGTCGGTACCCAATGCGAAGGGCCGAATTTCCCGACGCTTTCGGACGCTGAAACTGCACAACACTTGACCTACATCTTAGGTGACGACCCGAACAACCCTCCGATGCGAGCACTGGGTATCGATCAGCTAATCTACCAATTCAAAACCAATGAGGAAGCCCGCGAGCAAGCTGAGAATCTCATTAGCAAAATAAATACTTGCGGCAGTTCTGGATCGACGGCGGTAGTGATACCCGGGACAGAGTTCCAGGGGATCGGACGGAATTCGTACATCTTCTCCGCAGCAACATTCTTCGTGGAGCAGCGCACCAACAAAGACGAAACTGTGCAGTTCCGCGTTGCTGTCGTTTTTTTTGAGAATCTGGTGACTTATCTGATGGCGAATCCAACAGGTGAATACGACTTCTCCCAGGAACAATGGGATGCCATTGCCCAGCGTGCTGGTCAAAGACTGAGCCAATTCTGAGAAACTCTCTCAGGAATGCTATAGTGTGCTTCGTTGCCGTTAGACGCAACAGGTAGGTAGTGTTTTTGAGGGAGAGTTTTGCGGATAAAGCCATTGCTGCAAAAAAGGGCACGCCGCGCAATGCCCAACCGCCCCCGTCGCGCTGAGCCTTCGTTTGCTGTTTTTCTGAATTCGACGCTGGGTAAGATCGCCGTCGGCGGCTTCGCCCTGACAATTCTGGGTGCAGGCGCGTCGCTGGTGTTCTTAGTGCCTACGCAATCTAGCGCTGCCGACGTTGTCGAACCGCAGGCTCCGACTTCCTCTATCGCTTCTATCGTAAAAGACCGTGAGACTTCGTTATCTCTTGACGGCAAAGCTATCGCGCAATCAAATACTGAGAATGTGCTTGCAAACCGGCAGAACCAACTTGCATTCGAGAATCAAGCTATTCTCA
>WRJP01000111.1 GCA_009778535.1 Propionibacteriaceae bacterium
ACAGATGCTCGACTTCTCCGACAAAACCAGCATCCCACATCTGCTGCACGCGGGTTTCGATACGTTCGTCTACCACTTCTCGCGGCAACTCCAGACCCACTTGAATCACGTTCTCAAGGGCATAACGTCCGGTTGGAATAGTCGGACTGAAGCTGCCCTCCAACTCGACGACTTCCAGCGCTCGCACTATGCGCCTACCATTTCCTGGCAGAATTCCTGCGGCGGCCGCAGGAGAAAGCGTGGCTAACTCAGCGTGCAGCGCAGTTGAACCGATCTGGAGCAGGCGACGTTCCCACTTTTCGCGTACGCTCTTGTCAGTTTTCGGAAAATTGAACTCGTCGATGATCGCACGCATGTACAGTGCCGACCCGCCCACCAAGATCGGAACACAGCCGCTTTCTTGCACCGCATGGATAGCCGACCTTGCTAGCACCTGGAATTCAGCGACCGATGCCTCATCGGTTATTTCCATGATGTCTATCAGATGGTGCGGCACCCCACCGCGTTCTGCGAGCGTTGGCTTTGCTGTTCCAATATCCATGCCTTTGTAGACCAGCATTGAGTCCGCGTTGATTATCTGTGCCGCTCCGATGGCTTTTGCCAAAGTCACAGCTAGCTGCGATTTACCACTCGCAGTCGGCCCATTGATGGCAATCACGGCTTTACTCACACTCATATTCTGTCAATTTCGGCAGCCAAACCAAGAAGTCTGCCCAAAGTGTCGTCGGTTGCGGCGTGTCGAACGTTTTCGAACATGTGTTCTCCTAAGCTGTACCTGGTTGTTGATAACGCCAGGTTCTCCACAACTTGCGATTTCTTCTGGCAGATTGTCGGTGGTGATCTCTAAGGTGAATAGCGTAAACAGATGAAAGGTATCCAGATGGCAAATACAGATCGAGAGAAAGCCCTGCAGAACGCTTTGGCGCAGATCGAGAAGGCTCATGGCAAAGGTTCAATAATGCGGCTTGGAGATCAAACGCGTCAGCCGATTGAAGTCATTCCTACTGGTTCGATTGCCTTAGATGTTGCGCTCGGAATCGGCGGCTTGCCACGCGGTAGGGTCGTAGAAATCTACGGGCCAGAATCGTCGGGAAAGACCACCGTCGCGCTGCATGCGATTGCTAACGCGCAAGCTGAAGGCGGCATTTGCGCCTTCATCGACGCAGAGCACGCACTTGACCCCGAATATGCCGAAAAACTCGGAGTCGATACAGCTTCGCTGCTGGTCAGCCAACCTGACAACGGCGAACAGGCATTGGAAATCGCCGACACCTTGGTACGTTCAGGCGCTTTGACGCTAATAGTCATCGACTCGGTTGCCGCGTTGACTCCGAAAGCAGAAATCGAAGGTGAAATGGGAGACGCGCATGTCGGACTCCACGCTAGATTGATGAGTCAGGCCTTACGGAAGATGACCGGAGCGCTTAATTCTGCGAACACAACCGCGATCTTCATCAACCAACTTCGAGAGAAGATCGGCGTCATGTTTGGCTCACCGGAAACCACAACCGGAGGCCGCGCTCTAAAATTCTATGCTTCGGTAAGGCTGGAAGTGCGCCGAATCGAGACCTTAAAAGACGGCACCGAGATGGTTGGAAACCGTACCCGCGTTAAGGTTGCTAAAAACAAGGTCGCTCCCCCATTCAAACTTGCAGAATTCGACATTCTCTACGGACAAGGAATCTCGCGCGAAGGTTCGTTGATAGATATGGGTGTGGATTGTGGAATCATTCGCAAAGCTGGGGCTTGGTACACCTATGAGTCAGATCAACTCGGTCAGGGTAAGGAGAACGCGCGCACCTTCCTAAAGGCTAACCCCGATATCGCCAACCAAATCGAACAGCGCATCCTAACCCAACTTGGCACCAAGTCTGCGATTCCGGAAAACGTTGACCCGGAAACCGGCGAAGTCAAGTTTTAGTCAATGTTGACTCCCTTCGATTCACCAGATGACGCTGCCGACCAGCGTGAAACTGGCTTGACTGGCGAAAACCTTGAAGCTCAGCTTGCTTATGCTAAGCAGATCGCGTTACGGCTGCTGACCAGACGTGACAGGAGCGTGGCGGAACTGCGATCCGCTTTAGCTGAAAAATCAGTTCCTGAAGCTGTCGCCGAGCAGGTATTGTCACGTTTTGGCGAAGTGGGGTTAATCAATGACACGGCTTTCGCGCAGGCATTGGTCGATTCCGGGCAGCACCACTGTCGAAGCAGACGTGAGATCGCCTTGAAATTGCAGAAAAAAGGGCTGGAACCAGACGCAATGGCAGCGGCTTGGGAATCACTTCCAGCGGCTGCGGATCACGATGCCGCCTTGCGCCTTGCTCAGAAAAAGACTGGTCTTTGGCAGGGCTTAGATCGAAACACTGCCTATCGCAAACTCGGTGGATTCTTGTACCGCCGTGGTTTTGATGCCGAAACCATTGCTTCGGTACTACATGAGGTTCTTTCGTTTCAACGCAGCGAAAATGATGAAGACATCAGATGAGGAAATGACTTCTAAGCTGCCCAGACACCTGTCTGAGTTCCGAGTAGCTGCGCCAGCTTCGCTGGTCGATTCGTTCTTGCGCAGTATCCGGAATGACAGGGAAGGGGGAGGCGCCGCGGACAAGAAAGAGGATAATCCGGCATAAACGGCTAATTGTCATTGGCGTGGTTGGAGTCCAATCATGTCGTTTTCCTGGCTGCCTTCCACTTGTCCCAATATTTCTTATCTCCAAAGCCTTCAGTAATGTAGTCAATGATTCTCTGCGCCCACGCAGCTGTACTTTCCTGCACGGATTCCTGCTCAAGAACTTGGTCGAGAAAAAAGCGAACACCTTGACATACCTCTCCGAATGTCCCCCCATGCTGCGAGCACGTCACCAATTTCGTTTGCCCAAACTGGCGATCCCTCCTCAACAAGCGCTTTGCAAAGGTTATCCACATCAGTACAAAATTCTGCTAAATCTGCATAAACATGATCAGTCACGACACCACGCTACCAAATTGATAGTGTCGTTACGGACGGCATCATGTTTGTTGTTCCCTATCTTCGGGACGCGTCGCCAGGATTTTTTGGGATAGAACATGGCAGCTGCAAAAATGGTCAAGCAGTCAGTTACGCGATTGGGTGTATTCTAACCCCAATGGTATGAACGGAGAGAAAACGCAGGTTATATCGCCGTAAAAGCCAGTGAACTTGAATTTTGATGAGGACTGAACCTCGCCAGCTCAGCGCTGCCAGATATTGGCAGTGCAATTCGACGTTGACTGGTGTACCTGCAAAGACGGGAAACGAGCAATGGATTTTGTAACTCTGCTAGTGATATTGACTGTCGTGGTCGTGGCAGTACTTACCCTCGTGATCATTTTCCTGCTACTGCGTTTACGCAAGGCAGACACCAGTTCAGACAAAGAGCTGAATCGTCGACATGGACAGCTAGATCGTCTGGAAAAACAATTGGCAAAGCAAGCCAGAGCACTACATGAACAGCAGGTCTCATTAGATGAGGCCGAGGCTGAGCGGTTGATCGAGCTCGGAAAGATAGCGGAATTGACCCCTGATGCTGCAAAAGCGGAGTTGATTGCCCAAATTGAACATGAGGCCAGGCTACGCGGTGCCCAACTTGCCCGTGACATCGAAGCCGACGCACGTCGTGAAGGAGAAGCCCGCGCCAAAGAAATCATAGCTTGCGCGATACAGCGGATAGCTTCCGAAGCGACTGCTGAATCTTCGGTGGTGATGGTGGCGCTGCCCGGCGAAGAAATGAAAGGACGTATCATCGGTCGTGAAGGCCGGAACATCAGAGCCTTCGAGCAGACGACAGGTGTAAACGTCATGATTGACGACACTCCAGGTATGGTGTTGCTTTCGAGTTTTGATCCAATCCGCAAAGAAATCGCTCGGGCGACTTTAGAAGATTTAGTGACAGATGGTCGCATTCATCCAGCTCGAATCGAAGAAGCCCACGAGCGAGCGAAACGAAAAATCGACGCAGCCGGACTGCGAGCTGCCGAAGATGCCTTACTTGAGTTGGGAATATCAGATTTGAACCCAGAACTGCTCCCATTCATTGCTGGTCTCCACTACCGCACCTCGTTTGGGCAAAACGTATTAGCGCACTCAATCGAATGCGGACAACTTGCAGCGCTGATGGCCGCAGAACTTGGAATCGATCAAGATAGCTGTAAACGTGCCGCATTTCTGCATGACATCGGAAAAGCCTTAACCCATGAATCAGAAGGATCACATGCTCAAGTCGGAGCTGATCTGGCACGCCGTTGCGGCGAAAATCCCGATGTGGTTCATGCAATCGGAGCGCACCACGACGAAGTGGAACCGCGCACACTGGAGGCTTTCCTTACCCAAGCAGCGGACGCAATTTCTGGGTCGCGCCCGGGTGCGCGCCGCGAGAGCATGGAAGCCTACGTAAAACGCCTAGAACGCCTTGAGGCAATCGCTACCGAACATGTCGGCGTAGAGCGAGCCTTTGCGATGCAGGCCGGAAGGGAAGTACGGGTCATGGTGCAACCTGAACAGGTGAGCGACCTTGAAGCCTCCACTATCGCCGATGCCATCGCCAGACATATAGAAGAAGAATTGACCTACCCAGGGTCGATAAAAGTAGTAGTAGTGAGAGAATCTCGCGCCTCGGCATTGGCGCGGTGAATACATCCGACCGCTCCCGGTAAGATTGTCTGGCTATGAGCAATCGACGAAGTTACCAAATCATCACCTATGGGTGTCAGATGAACCTCCACGATTCGGAAAGAATCGCCGGAGTGCTCGAAGCTGCTGGTTACCTCAGCGCAACCGCCGAGCAAACCGCGGATGTCGTTGTTTTCAACACCTGCGCGGTTCGGGAAAATGCTGACAATCGCCTGTACGGGAATCTTGGTCATCTACAGCCGGTGAAGTTGCTCAATTCCAAGATGCTCATCGCAGTCGGGGGTTGCATGGGGCAGAAAGACAAAGAGATCGTTCTGAAAAAAGCACCCTGGGTAGATGTGGTTTTCGGAACTCACAATTTGGGCTCGCTGCCTGACCTGCTAGAACGTGCTGGGCAAGAACGAGAAGCGCAGTTGGAAATCTTGGATCAGCTGGAATTCTTCCCTTCAACGCTACCGGTGCGAAGACAACGAGCTTATTCGGCGTGGGTGGCGATCAGCGTAGGCTGTAATAACACTTGCTCGTTCTGTATCGTTCCCAGTCTGCGTGGCAAAGAGAAAGATCGAAACCCGGCAGATGTTCTGGATGAGGTCGCAGGTCTGGTAGCTGCCGGAGTTCAAGAAATCACGTTGCTAGGGCAGAATGTCAACACCTACGGCATTGAGTTTGGCGACAAGGAAGCTTTCTCAAAGCTGCTGCGGGCTACCGGCGAAATTGAAGGTCTGGAGCGGGTACGCTTCGCATCGCCGCATCCAGCCTACTTTTCCGATCAGGTGATTGAAGCGATGGCTACAACCAAAAATGTGATGCCGAGTCTGCATATGCCTGCCCAATCGGGCTCTGACAAAATCTTGAAGGAAATGCGGCGTTCATATCGCAGTGCCAAATTCTTGGCGATTCTGCAAAAAGTACGGGCTGCGATTCCCGAAGCTGCGATAACCACAGATTTGATCGTGGGTTTTCCAGGCGAAACCGAAGCTGATTTTCAAGCCACTCTCGACCTGGTTACGGCGGCTAATTTTGCCGGAGCATTCACGTTCCAATACTCCAAGCGTCCAAATACTCCGGCCGCAGCGCGCGAAGACCAAGTACCAGTCGAAGTGGTACAAGAACGGTATGAACGGCTGGTGCAATGCGTTGACGACATCGCCTGGGAACAGAATAAGACCTTGGTTGGTAGCCGCGTTGAAGTGCTGTTTGCCCAAGGGGAAGGTCGCAAGGACAATTCAACTTCCCGTAGCTCCGGCAGAGCCAAAGACAACCGATTAGTACACGCTGCGACACCTGCTGACCCAACCCTGGT
>WRJP01000112.1 GCA_009778535.1 Propionibacteriaceae bacterium
CAGCGGGGTTAGGCGTCGCCTTTTCCGGGAGCCTCAGAAAAGAATTGCAACTTGTCCTCGACGTCGCGCCACTCGTCTGCGTCTTCGGGTACTTCGCCCTGCGAAGTGATCTTTGGCCATAGGGCTGCATATTTGCGGTTGAATTCGACCCATTGTTCGGCACCTGCTTCGGTGTCTTCAATGATGGCTTCTGCCGTACATTCATCTGCACACGAGCCGCAACTGATGCACTCATCAGGGTTAATGACCAGCATGTTTTCGCCCTCATAGAAGCATCCCGTGGGGCAAACCTCCACACAGTCTTGGTACTTCGACCGGATACACTTCTCAGTCACAACATATGCCATAGCACTCTCCTTCGTTTGTTACTGTCGTGGTGTAGCTATTTGGCCTGCTTTTCGGCGGGCGGGTTGGGTTCTTGATACTGGGTTGAGTCAAGAACCACGTCGAACTTTACAGCTACACTAGGCGCGTCGATGACCGCAAGCCCAACGTCGAGAATGTCGACATCGTGGTTCGCAATTTCTGGTATATCCGCAATCTGGATTTCACCTGCGAATGCGATACGCGTTTGTGCACGCTTTCCGGCCTTGCGCACCAACTCTGCCACCAGATCAAGATCGGCTAACTCGCCGGTATCGATCATCAAAATCTCAACGCCAAGCTCGATAGCTGCCTGTGCTTCGGCTACGAGCGGTTCCACCAGCCCGCGAAGCTGGATGCAGCGGGTGTGTCCGGCCAAGGCCGCAGCAGCGTTAATGGCGTTGCGCACACCGCCGAACATGCGTACATAGTTCTTATCTATGTAAACAAAGGGCGGGGGAGTGATTCTGCTGCTTCCACCACCAACGTGGATGGCACGATGAACCTGCGGTTTGATTTCGACAGGCATCTTCTTTGCAGCACCCGAAACCACCTGCAAGCGATCGCCAGCGGTTGCCTGAGCAAGGCGCGCGGCGCGCGCAATAGCAGAGAATTTACCGATAGCCCCGGGCAGAGTGTCCTCTGCGATGGCAATCTGCTTAGCAGGAGCGCGGATGACCAAGACGGGCTGAGCAGGGGTTACCTCATCCGAATCGGCAGCCATGCTCAGCACTTCGCATCCGAGGTCTTCGGCCTTCGCAGCTGCGTTCTCTACCCCGCAGATCACCCCTGGAGTCGTCACCCGCAACTCGGCGGTGAAGCGTTTATCCGCTAAGGAGGCGAAAAGGTCGTCGCGCAGATCGTAGCTCATCGCCTGCACCTTAGCTTCTCACACAACACTTACTCACGGCAGGTGCAGTGCCCCGCCAGCGAGCATCATCGCTGCCTCACCAACACCCTCACAGAGTGTGGGATGGGGATGGATAGAGCGAGCCACTTCTTCTGCCGTGCATTCCAGGCCGATGGCCAACACCGCTTCCGAAATCATCTCCGTGGCATGTGCCCCGATGATGTGGACACCAAGAATCTCGTTATGTTTTCCATCAGCGACGATCTTAACCATGCCGTTGATACTGTCGGCGACTAGTGCTTTGCCAACGGCGCGGAAGGGGAAGTTCGCAACTTTCACATCGGCATATTCGGCTCGTGCCTGCTCCTCGGTCATACCAACACAGGCGACTTCAGGATCGGTATAGATGCAGCGTGGCACTGCGCGGTAAGACATTTCGCGGCCTTCGCCCAGCGCGTTTGCGACCGCAACCTCTGCTTCGGCAGCAGCGACATGCGCCAACATTACGTTGCCAATGCAGTCCCCGATTGCGTAGATATGTGGAATAGAGGTCTGCATCCGCGCATCGACTTTAATAGCCTTCTTATCGGTCAATGCGACGCCGATACGTTCAACGTCCAGACCAGTGAAGTCAGGTCTGCGGCCAGCAGTCGCAGCTATGACATCGGCGGTGAATGTACGTTTACCCTCAGCAGTTTTTGCCGTGGCGGTGAACTGGTCACCTTGCTTGCCGACTTCTTCAATCGCAGCATCGGTGATTATCGTCATGCCTTCGGATTCAAGTGCTTTCCGCAATGCATCTGCCACTGCTGCATCTTCGGTGGGAACGATACGCGGCGTCATTTCCACAATTGTGACTTTCGTCCCCAGCCTGCTGTAGAACTGGCCCAACTCGACCCCAATGTAGCCACCGCCCACGATTATGAGGCTTGCTGGTGGTTTGTCGAGGTCTAACAGGTCATCACTAGAGAGCAAAGGTGCCCCATCGGCACCTTTAATTGGTAACTGTACTGGGACTGAGCCGGTAGCGATGACGAAAATATCACCAGTGATGCGCTCGGAAGTCTCGGCCACAGTCACGGTCTTGGAATCGACGAACGTGGCGCTGCTAGCGACGACTCGGACTTTTGCAGCCCGCAGCAGTGCATTGACCCCGCTGGTTAGTGTTTTGACGACTTTTCCCTTACGCGCTTTGATCGCTGGGAAGTCCGGCTGTAACTCTCCTAGCAGCCCAAAGGTGGCTGCTTTGCGGGAGGTGTGCAGTAAATCGGCGGCTTGGAGATAAACCTTGGACGGGATGCAGCCACGATTTAAGCACACTCCACCGATTTCACGCCGTTCAATCAGTGTTACCTCGGCACCAGACTTGGCGGCGCGCAGCGCGGCCGCATAACCGCCGATGCCGCCGCCGATCACCACAAGGCGCTTGCGTTCCATCACATCGTCCGTTCTAGTTAGGCAATCACGAGAATCGGATTCTCGAGCATCGCTTTGAGCGTCTGCATGAACGCACCGGCCTTGGCTCCATCAACAATGCGGTGATCGTAAGTTAGCGTCACTTTCATCATTGGCCGAATCACAACCTCGCCGCTTACGACTACAGGCGTTTCGATAATGGCTCCAACCGCCAAGATGCCAGCCTCTGGCAAGTTGAGATTTGAGGTGAACTCCTCCACACCGAACATGCCGAGTGAGGAGAGCGTGAAAGTACTGCCGTGCATTTCCTCGGGCAGGAGCTGACCGGCGCGGGCGCGTGTCGCCAGGTCTTGACGTGCCACGGCAACCTCACCGATAGATTTAGTTTCAATATCGGTGATAACCGGCACTATCAGACCTTCGTCAAGGGCGGTCGCCATGCCCATGTGGATGCGGTCGAGCCAAACTACGCCGTCGTCACTCCAACGCGCATTCAATACCGGATGCTTTGCCAGCGCCGCAGCGCAAATCTTGAGGAAGAAGTCGGTCAGCGTTGGTCTTACCCCTCGCTCAGCTTCGATCATGTCCATGAGCGCCCAACGTGCTTCCATAACGCGGCTGACATCAGCAGAAAGCGTCATGTAGGTCGCAGCGGTCTGCGTCTTGGCTGCCAGCATCCGCTCAGCAATAATCCGGCGCATACCTGAAAGCGGAACGACACGGTCGCCTTGAGTGATTTCTACCACTGACGCAACCGGCGCTGCTATTGGTGCGGTCACTTGAGTAGCGGCAACATTTTGCTGCGCAGCTCTGACATCTTGGGCACGCAGGCGTTGCCCGCCGGATTGGGCAGCCAATTGCTCAAGTGAAATACCGGCTTCGGCTGCTAAGCGACGCGCGAGCGGCGTTGCACGCACCTTGCCATTCGTTGCCGCTGGAGGAGCAACCGCAGCAGCTAGGGGAGCGGGTGTCGCTGCTACCGCCGCTGGTTCGGGCGCTGGAGTCTCACAAGCCGCACTGGGAGCCTCGGTCGACGTTGCTTCGCCAGCAACCAGCATCGCAATCTGCGTTCCGACTGCCACAACGTCGCCAAGTTCGGCTGTCACTGAAGTCAGCGTTCCAGCGCTCGGTGACTCGAACTCGAAGGTCACTTTCTCAGTCTCAAAGACGAAAATAACCTCATCTTTCTCGACACGCTCGCCTGCCTGCTTGCGCCACTCTACGATTTTGCCTTCGGTCATAGTCAGACCGACCTTCGGCATCACTATTGATGTGTTCATCCAAGACTTCCTAGTTTTTGCGCCCGATCTTTTCGGGAACGGGCAATGCGATCGCCGAAATCAGTAGGCCATGAGTTTCGCGGCGGCTTCGACGATGTCGGCGCGATCAGGCAGATATTCCTGCTCCAACCCGAATGGAACCGGCGCGAATGGAGCGCCAACGCGGACAATGGGCCCGTCTAAGCAGTCGATCATTTCTTCTGCGACTAGCGCCGAAACTTCGGCTCCGATTCCGGCAGTCTTTACCGCTTCGTGAGCGATGACGAGCCGCGAGGTCTTTTCCACAGATGCGAATATGGTCGCGGTGTCTATGGGGCTGACCGAACATAGGTCAATAACTTCGGCATCGATACCGGTCTCGGCTAGCGAGTCAGCGGCAGCGAGCGCTTCGTTAACCATTCGCGACAGTGCCACGATGGTCACATCGCGCCCCTCGCGCTTCAAGACAGCCTTATCGAGCGGGAGTAGGTATTCTTCGTCCGGCACGTCGCCTTTCATTGCGTATAGCGCCTTGTTCTCAAGGAATAGCACGGGGTCGTCACTGCGAATCGCCGCTTTGAGCAGTCCTTTGGCATCGTAAGGATTAGACGGAACTACGACCCGCAGCCCAGGAACGTGAGCAAACCACGCTTCTAGGTTTTGGGAATGCTGCGGTCCGGCGTTCAGCCCGCCGCCACCAGGAGCCCTGATAACTAACGGCGCGCTGAATTGGCCACCGAACATGTAGCGCGTCTTGGCGATCTGGTTGACGATCTGATCCATGACCATCATCAAGAAGTCGGAGAACATGATCTCTAACACTGGGCGTAGACCTTGTACGGATGCGCCGAGCGCTAACCCCGTGATTGCAGCTTCGCTGATGGGTGTGTCCAGTACCCGCATTTTGCCATATTTGTCGAGCAATCCGCGGGTCGCCCCGAATGCGCCCCCTGATGCTGCCACATCTTCACCCACGATAAAGACGTTGTCGTCGCGAGCCATCTCCTCGTCTAATGCCTGTGCAATAGCTTTGATATATCTGGTTTCAGTCATGATATTCCTTCTATCGTGCGTCAGGCGTAAACATCGGCGAGGATGTCGGACGGGTCGGCCTTCGGACTGGCTTTCGCATATGCGACAGCTTCGTCCAACTCGGCCGTAAGGTTAGCTTCGGCTTGGTCGATGAACTTTTGATCCAAGACTTTGTTTTCCAGCAAATACGACGAGAACCTCTCAAGTGGGTCAACTTCCCGAGCCGATTCGATGTCAGCTGGGTCGCGGTATCTTTGCTGGTCGCCTGCGAAGTGACCGAACCAGCGGTTTGTGTGGCATTCAAGCAACGTCGGACCTTGGCCGCTGCGAGCCCGCTTCACAGCTTTAAGTGCTGCTTCGTACACGGCCACGATGTCAGCGCCATCCACAGTTTCACCTGGCATCGCATAGCCGCCAGCGCGGTCGCTGATACGCTCAAGTTTCATGTAGGACGACTGTGCTGTGAATTGTGCCCAACTGTTGTTTTCGCACACGAAGATTACTGGCAAGTTCCACAGCGAGGCGAGGTTCAGCGACTCGTGGAATGAGCCCTCGTTTGAAGCGCCGTCGCCGAAAAATGCCACTGTAACGGCATCTTCGCCGCGATATTGACTGGCGAATGCGGTACCTAGTGAGATCGGCATTCCGGCTCCCACGATTCCATTTGCACCGGCGACGCCAGCCTCCTTCGAGGCCACATGCATTGAACCGGCACGCCCCTTGCAGCTACCATCGGAGCGGCCATAAATCTCAGCCATGAACTTTTTGAGATCCATGCCTTTGGCTATGGTGTGCCCGTGGCCGCGATGAGTGGTGAAAACAGTATCTGTTTGCGTTAGCGCACCGCAGACACCGGCAGCTATCGCCTCTTGGCCGATGCTGACGTGGATGAATCCGGGTATGTCTCCGGAAGCAAATATTTCCAGTAATCGTTCTTCGGCTCGTCTAACTTTTAACAAGGTGAGATACAGCTCTTTGAGCTTTGTCTTACTTAGCA